>JAKAYZ010000197.1 GCA_021816165.1 Planctomycetota bacterium
TCCTGCAATTGTGCCCGCACCACATTCAAGCTCACGCCCGCCGGCAGCACAATCTCCGCCTGCCATGCCGCTGTGGGGATTAAACCGCTCATCCAAGGCTCCAGTCCGCAACTTATTTGCCCGCAAACAGCTTTCCGCCCACCCGCCATCGCACCCGATACATCGGCACGCCCGCTGAATTGATCACCACCAACGAGCCCGCCGCTGACTCCACCGCGCGGCTCGCCAGAAGCGTCATACCCTCGAGAGCAAAATTTACTCCGTCCACCGCCGCCCGAATCGCCTGTGCCCCGGCTACGGCCGTCGCCAATTCCTGGCTGTACACCGCAATGTCCGCTTCCGCGTCGATGTACCGGTTCAGCGCCAAATCATGCCGCACGCTTGAGGCCCCGGCTGTAATCACCACCAGCGGCAGCACTGCTGATTCCGGTGCCGCATCCAGATAAACCGCCGGCACAGTCCCCATAACAGCGCCCAAGTCAGCACTGTTGATTTGCGCGATAATGGCCGTTATCCATGCCTGCATCCGGCTCTCCTGCTGTGGCACCGCGGCGGCATCCGCATAGCGTACGGCCGCGTCGGTGCCTATTGGCTGCTTTGCGGGTCAATCCATGCGGCGTATATGCCCCACGCCGTGTCGCGATCGCCCAGATTCATCACCCACTGCACACGGTAATACCATTGGCCGTCAAAAATGCGGTCATCCAGCCGGGCACCGGTGTCGACGGGCGTCATGATGACTGTATCGACTTCCACCGACGCCCGGAATGCCTCCGGCTGCCGCCTCGCCCGCACCTTGAATACGCACGCCGGCACCCCGCTGAGAACATCGGTCCACACCTGCTGTTGTGATCCATCCGCACCGGCCAAAACCGTCGCCCGCTGCAAGCTGACCGTCCGGCGGCATAATAGTCGCAGTGTCATAAATTAAATATCCATTAAACCAGCGCGTCCCGGTAAGGCATCAGTAAATTGGCTACCTCGGGTGTGAGAAACAAATCCCCCGGCCGCACCACATATTCATACCCCACCGTCCGTCCCTGCGATTCGCGTGCCTTGGTTAAATCCGCTTGGTTGATTACATTGCCCACCATCAGCGCTGCCGCCAATTGAACATCCAACGGTATCATGGCCCCCAACAGCGGCCCGGCACTGTGCGCCATCGCAAAGGTGGCCGTAAAGCCGGTGCTGCTTACCGCCGTTATTGCCACCGTTTCTTGTGTGCTTATTCCCGCATCAACCGTAAGCAGTTCGCCGGGCTGCAAACTCCAACTCTGGCCTTGGCTTAGCCCCGAAATGCTCCCTGTGTTGATGGTATTTACGCCCGCCGCAATCGCCCCGGGCACGCTGATCAGATACCCAAAGCCCGCAATATAATCCACCTCAATCGCGTCGGCCCCCGCAATGGGCAGATCGGCAAAGGGCCAATTTTCCACGGAAAACCAGGCCATCGCGCCGGGGCGAAAAATCACCCGGCCTACCGCAGGCCGCAGATCAAACTGGTCAGGACTGAATGTCATTGGAGTGGTACTTGTGGGCATTAAGGTGACACTATTGAGTGCCATGACCGGCGTTTGCCGCAACATCAATTGCCCGCTGCGGGGCGCATCATAAAGTTCCAGATATCGGTTGGGGATAAAATCCCGGCGGCAATATTGCACAATGCGGCGGCTCACGGCTGAAATCGCCGCTGCCGTCATCGCTGCCGGGGCATTGGCCACCGCCGCCGACACGCTCTGTGCATATTCACTGCTGATTAAATCGCCCATCCGGAGGCTGTAGCTCTTTACAATAAAAATAACCCGCCATCCATTGGCGATTATCGCATCACCCCGGCCCGCGCTTGATCTCACGCGGCACTCGTTGGCACATTGCATGCTCAGAGCCTGTTTGGCAACTCCGGCGTTTCCCGCTGCGAACCCGCAAAGTTCTAACTTTGTGCTGGACACCAGGGAGAAAGTTTCTATAATTTCAATAAGAATTGAAAGTTCGTGCGGCGTCGCTGCCGGCGCAGCATAAACTTTCAGGAAGGAGCTTACTCTATGCCACCCCAACTCCTGGCCGATGGCATTGGCCTGCTGGAAACACGCCTGACTGAAGTGAAGGAGCTTTTCGAGAGTGAACTTGCCGGCTCGGCCGATGCCGTGATGCCGCTCGTCCGCCACATCAGTCATTTTCAGGGCAAAATGCTCCGCCCCCGGCTGGTGCTCCTCGCCGGTGCGGCCGCCGTTGGCAGGCCGTCTTTGGGCACCGATCACATCGTGCTGGCCGCGGTGGTGGAAATGGTGCATGTTGCCACACTCATCCACGATGATGTGCTTGATGGGGCGGATGTCCGCCGTCGGGCCGCCACCATCAATCGCCTTAAAGGCAATCAGGCGGCTGTTCTGCTGGGCGACATGCTCATCAGCCACGCCTTTCATCTCTGCAGCGGCCTGGAATGCCAAAGTTATTCTCGCCTCATCGGCAAAACCACCAATCTGGTGTGTGAAGGTGAGTTGCTGCAAAATCTCGCCGAGCACAACTGGCATCTGACCGCCGATGCCTATTTCGACATTATTTACCGTAAAACCGCCAGCCTGATTGAAACTTCCTGCCGTTTAGGTGCGATGGCGGCAGATGCCGATAATCAGGTTGTTGAGGCCCTCGCCCAGTACGGCCGCCACGTTGGCATCGCATTTCAAATTGTCGATGACATTTTGGATATTGCCGGCTCGACGCGCGTAGTGGGCAAGTCGCTGGGCACAGATATTCAGCAGGGTAAGCTTACGCTGCCCATGATTCATTTTCTCTCGGCCGCCGACCAGCCGCATCGGGATTTGCTTATCGGCCTGCTGGAATCATCCGATCCGGATCGCACCGACCATGTTCGTAAACTGCTTCAACCTACGGAAAGCATGGCGTTTGCCAAGGCGGAAGCACGCAGTTGCGTAAACCGGGCCATCAAGGCAGTTGACATTTTGCCTGATTCCGAGTTCAAATTGCAGCTTATCGAGATGGCTCGATATGTAACCGAGCGCGAGAAATAAGCGCCCGGCCGCCATCGCTGGGAGGTTTAAGTTATGACCACATCGCTCGCCGCTGAACCGTTTGCCACCGCTCCTCTTATGTCGGCCGCCGAACTGCAATCACCCGCCCTTGACCCGGCGACCATATCCATCGCCGATATTCGCGATCCGGCACTGCGGCCCATCGCGATAAAGCTCCTCGCCCGGGAGCGTCTCTCGGCCACGGATGGCATGGCCCTTTTTGAAACCCGCGACCTCCACTCCCTGGGCATGCTGGCCGGCAGCGTCCGCCTCGCCCGGCACGGCCGAAATGCCTTTTACAACATCAACCGGCATATTAATTATTCCAATATCTGTGCTCTGTCCTGCAAATTTTGTGAATTTCATCGCAAGCGTGGGGAGGAGGGGGCGTATGAATATTCGGCTGAAAAAATATTTGAAATGGCCGACCAAGCCGCGCTGGCGGGGGCCACCGAACTCCATATCGTCGGCGGTTTACACCCCTGGCTGCCATTTAACTGGTACACCGACCTGCTGACCCATCGGCGCCGTCGGCATCCGAAACTGCACCTTAAATGCTTCACCGCCATTGAGATTGACCACTTTTCTCGCATCGCACGTCTTTCGGTTAAAGAGGTGCTTATCGCGCTAAAGCAAGCCGGCCTGGGGTCCATGCCCGGCGGCGGGGCGGAGGTGTTTGACGATCGCGTGCACGATGAAGTATTCAAAGGCAAGCTGCGCAGTGACGGCTGGCTGGATATCCACCGTACCGCCCACGAATTGGGCCTACGCACCAATGCCACCATTCTCTACGGCCATATTGAAACCCGCCGTGAACGCATTGAACATTTAATCAAATTACGCGAATTGCAGGATGCCGCCCCCGGCTTTCAGTGCATTATTCCCCTTTCGTTCGTGCCCGATGGCAGCGAATTGGCGCATCTTCCCGGCCCCACGGGTCTGGAAGACATCAAAATGCTGGCGGTCTCACGCCTGATGCTGGATAACTTTCCGCATGTAAAGGCATTTTGGATCATGCAGACCATGAAACTCTCACAGGTGAGCCTCAATTTCGGTGTTGACGACCTCGACGGCACCGTGGTGTGGTATGACATTACCAAGCGCGAAGGTGGCCTCGGTAACCGCCACCAGGAACAGACGGTAGACAACATTCGCCGCCTGATCGTAGAAGCGGGTTACCTACCCGTTGAACGCGACACCCTGTATCGACGGGTGGAACGTAATCCTACCGGCTGGCACATCGCTTAAAATGCCGCACGACGGCCGTGAGGCGGGGTAGCCGCCGCAGCGCGGCACGCGGCTTGACGCTTTGGCGTCAGGCAAACTCTCAGCCGCCGGGCTTGTTCCGCCGTGGTTGGGCGTCGCCATTAGCCTCTTACTTACGTTGAAACCTTGCAGGCGCGGCGAAAATTGCCAGACGCCAGCGCACATTGATCCCGCCGGCTATCCTGATCTGCCCTTCGATTAGTAATTTTTTTGTAAAACTAAGATCGGCGATATCGGTCGTTGGTGGTGTTTCGCGTGGCGAGTCCGATAGTAAATATGGTAAAAACAGCCCTGTTTTTGCGTGTTTTTAGCCTAAAAACACCCCAAAACTTCAAGTAAAAAAAATCACAAATTTCTCAAGATTTTTATTGACCTTTTGCCTTCAGGTGTTATACTTACGATGTCGTCAGCGGGATCATCCGAGAACCGGTTCCGCTGGCCGTGCACCGTAGAAAGGTTGCCAAGCTGCGATATTTGCATCGCGGCAATATGGGAGTGTGGTTTCCAGAGCAAGAAACCTCCTTACATAAAGTTAAAGACAAAGCCTGCTCGGTGTGGGCACTTTTCTGCACCGATGTTGTTTTCAGGCAAGTGCTTTAAGGAGATGTTGGGTAGAGCAAGCATCAATGCATAATGGGCGTATGGCCATGTATTGATGCCCACCCGATGGGGCGGTTTGTAGCGGCCCCTCCGCACGAAGCGGATCGTCAAAAACGAGATGCACCAATACGTTCTGCAGTACGTCGGGGCCAGATACTCCTCGGCATGAATTGCAACAGGTGCGCCGGAAACCCTTAGCGGGATAGAAGTTATCACTTGGGCCTTTTGCAAGGGGCGTGTGTCCTTTCGGGCCTTTGGTGTTCCAGAGTTATGTTTTAGCATGGAGTCTTAAATGAAAATTAAATTGACCATGGCAGTATTACTCGCCGGTGCCGTGATGGCCGCAGCGCCATGCGCGGTGCAGGCGACCCCGGAACTGACGGTTACCATCGGGGCAAACAGTCCGCAGGTATTCACCTCCGGCGGCGCTTTCAACATTCAGAATGCCAACAGTAACAGCGTTACGGTGAGCGTGTCAGGGGCGTCAAACGTTTACTCTACATCGGCGGGTGATAACAACATCAACGCCAACTCGACCACGACTCTCGCCAATGCCGCGGGCGGCAGCGTCACCGTCGGCGTAGGTTCCTTCGGACTCAGCTCGGGAAGCTTCAGCGCACAGAACGTCTCCACCGGCTCCGGCACGCTTTCGGATATCGTCAACAACATCAACGCCGCGGGCGCCGGAGTCACGGCCACCGCGGTCCAGACGAGTGCAGGCGGGAGCTACTATCTGCAGCTGGCCGCCAATGGTACCGGCACGGGCAGCGACATCGTCATGGACCCGGCGCTGC
>JAKAYZ010000198.1 GCA_021816165.1 Planctomycetota bacterium
ACGCCACCTGGACGCGCAGGCCGATACGCGTTTGTAAACGGTTCAGCACCCATTGATGGGTCGTGGCGGAATTTAAAAGCCGCAGCCCTCCAAACCATCCCCCCATCAGGATAAGCATCAGGCCGAGCCCGGCAGCGGCCAGGGTGGCCAACCAGATTTTTCGCCGTGACCGGGAGGCCGGTGGCGATAAGTCTGGGGGGAGGTGAGACATGAGACAAACTCCATGGCAGGGCTGTTGCCCATGTCGTCAGGGATGTTGCACGGGCGGTATATTTCCCGAAGTCTGTGGCCCGAAGCCAAGAAACCACCAGTCGCTGCGCTCAGTCCGGCCTAAAAAGGGGCCGGAACTGGCAACAATATCGCCGGTTTTTCGCCAGTAAGCGACATAAGCCACACTGGCAAAGCCCTGTTGTTTGGTATTTTTAAGAATGGCTAATTGCGGAATCAGCAAGGGGATGCCATAACTGCCATTCGATGCGGAAACATTGCCGGCATAAAACTGAGGAATGCCAATGAGCAAGTCATACTGATTGATGCCCATTGCTCCACAGCGAATTTCCAGCACAATCTGCGATTTTTTTCGGTTGTTGCACAGCAGCACCCCGCCCTTGAGCAGATGAGCCCGTAGGTCAGCTTCAAGAAATGGCTGGCTGGGCAGCGAGTTCGGTGGGCCAAGGTATTTGAAACTTACGTACACCCGCCGACCGCGCAGGTTGCCTACAGAAAGCTTGGCGATGGCTTCGGAGGTGGCTTGGGAGAGCAGGAATTGTTCATCGGCGGTTTGCGGAGGTTGCGTCACGCGCAGGCTGGCGCAGCCGGGAAAGAAAAGCAAAGCCAGCACCGTGATGGAAAGCCAGAGGAATGGTGTCCGGTTAAAAGATGGGTTTTGCTGGATTCGCATGGGTGAAAAAAATGCCCTCAAAAAGGCGCGGGGCGTAACGGTACCTCCGCCGGCTGACCCAAGGTAAACGCACTTGATGGGCAAATCTTCCAGCCAAACGTCAATTTTACGAAAAAATATGGCCAGTGGGAAGCGGAGTCTAAGGGCTGGTCAGTTGGTTGTGGTTTGGTCCATTTGCACATTCCACTGCCCCGTCTACCGCCTCAATTCATAGCGGCAATCTCGCGGCGGGTGAACGGCTTCTCAAATGGTGGCACCTGGATTAAACTGGGGTGGTGGATCAACTTCGGTGCAGGCGGAACAAAATGTTGGTTATCTGTGGTTTCTTTGGAGACAACAATGGCGATTAAAGTGGCAATGGTTGGGGCGGGTTCAATCGGTTTTACTCGCGAGTTGATGCGCGACATACTCGGTGTACCGGAACTAGCGGATACAATCTTTAGTTTTACTGATATTTCGAAAAAAAATCTGGATATGGTGGCGCAGCTTTGCCGCAAGGACATAGCGGCCAACAAGCTTCCGGCAAAAGTGATCGCGGCTAAAAATCCTCGGGAGGCATTTGCGGAGGCGGATTATGTGATCTCGACCATTCGCCAAGGAGGTTTGGATGCATTTCAGACAGACATCGATATTCCGCTGAAATATGGTGTGGACCAGTGCGTGGGAGATACGATCTGTGCCGGGGGCATCATGTACGCACAGCGTACCATTGCGGCTCTTCTGGATATCTGCCGGGATATCAAGGCGGTGGCAAAACCGGGGTCGCTATTTCTGAATTATTCCAATCCGATGGCTATGAACACGTGGGCGTGCAACAAATATGGCGGTGTCAAGACCATTGGCCTGTGCCATGGTGTGCAGGGAGGGCACTGGCAGATCACCAAGTGCATAGAGCTTTGGGCACAAAAAGAGGGGCTGATCAAAAAAGATGAAAAGCTCCATCGTCGGGATGTCGATATCATTGCCGCTGGCATCAATCATCAGACGTGGTACATCAAGGTGCAGTGGCGGGGAATGGACATGGTGCCGCGGCTATTGGAATTGTTTCAAGCCCATCCGGAATATGCCAAGACGGAGAAGGTGCGAATTGATGTGTTGCGGCGGTTTGGATATTACTCCACGGAATCCAACGGGCATTTAAGTGAATACGTTCCGTGGTATCGAAAGCGGACCGCTGAAATCAAAAATTGGATTGATCTGGGCTGTTGGATCAATGGCGAGACGGGCGGCTACCTGCGGGTATGCACGGAAGGCCGCAACTGGTTTGAGACAGATTTTCCGAACTGGTTGGCGCAGCCAAGCCCCAAAATCGGGCCGGAACATCGGGGTGAGGAACATGGATCCTATATTATTGAAGGGTTGGAAACCGGGCGAGTTTACCGAGGGCATTTTAATGTGCCTAACAAGGGTCATATCAGCAATCTGCCGGATGAGGCGATAGTGGAAATTCCCGGTTATGTCGATCGCAATGGTATGAACATGCCGGTGGTGGGGCCGTTGCCGCTGGCTTGTGCGGCCACATGCTCGGCGACTATCCGGGTACAGGAAATGGCCATGGAAGCGGCGGTTCATGGAGATGTTACCTTGCTTAAGCAGGCCATGCTCCATGATCCTTTGGTGGGGGCGGTATGCAACCCGGAAGAAGTGTGGCAAATGACGGATGAGATGCTCGTCGCCCAGGCCCGGTGGCTGCCGCAATTTAAGACACATATTCCGGCGGCAGAGCAGCGGCTGGCCCAGGCGGTGAAGGATGGCACCCGTGTGAAGTTGCGCAGTGATTATCAGGGGGCGGCACGCTTACACACCAAAACCGTTGACGAAATGGCCCAGGATCGCCAAGCCGCCCGAGAAAACGCTGCCGCTGCGGACAAGGGTAACATGACCCAAAAGAGTGCGGCGGCGGTGGGCGGGCGGGGCCAGAGGACAAAAAGAAAACGCGGATGATGGTGATGGGGGTGGAAACTGCAACAAGGTGGTTTTCAGGCGTTTGTCTATGGAGCGGCAGTGCTGTTGCCGATGGCCGTTGACATTCATAAAATCAGGTAAATCTGCGGAATTTATTGGAGTATGCGTCATGAAAAATAATCATTTTGGCCTGTTGCTTGGAGCCTTGATGTTGGCCTTTGGTGGCATGATGGCCGGCTGCCAAACGGTGCAGCGGGTGAACATCCCTTCGGCTCAGGATCAGAATGCTTACCAACCCGTGCCCTATTCCAAGCCATTGCCACCAAATGCATTTGCGTCAAGCGGCGGAATCGGCCAACATGTGCCGCTGCCGGACGAAGCCGCGTATGTGCGGGCCTATCAGGCCCAGCGCAATCCGCGGATCATGGTGCTGGTAACGTATCCGACCAGCAAGTTGGCGATGCAAAAAACTGGCATCCTGCCCAATGATTACCAGGCCCTCCAAATTTCAATGATTGATTATCTCAATGCCGGCGGACAGGTGGATATTCAAGATCCGCAGATGGCCCAGCAAGTGTTGGATCGGGAAAGCTTTTTGCGTTTGCAAAATGGGGATACGCGGGTGCTGCCGCTGATTCAACATCAGTTGAACACGGACCTTCTGGTGGAAGTGCAGGCTGCGCCCACCAGTCAGGCAACTGCGGGTCCGGCAATTCGGCTGTTGGCCCAGGCGATCAGCACCGATAATGGCCGGGTGCTGGGCGCGGAATATGTGGACATGCCCCTGCCGATGAGTAAGACGAATATCAATTTATACACGGGCTTTCTCGCTGATAAGTTGATGCAGAAGCTGACCACTATTTGGGGTGGTGCTCCGGGCGCATTGAACCCCATTACCGTGCGAATATATAACGCTGCAGCGGTTGAAGATGTGCTGAAGATTCAGCATTTTGTGGCAAAAGTTCCGGGAGTGGAGCGGGTGGTCGAACAGGGGATTACCGGTTCGAGTTCGACGGCCTATGGTACGCTGGCAGTTCAATATCAGGGTTCGCCGGCCAATTTTTACCTGGCGCTGAAAAGGGAACTGGGTGTTTCCAGCGGGCTCAAGGCCACGGATATACAAAACAACACGGTGGATATGGAAATTACGGGACCGATGATCCTAAAAACGACGTCTATCACCACCAGAACGCAGGTACGCACGGAAACGCAAACCGTCACCAAAACCGTACAGGATAATCCAATTCAGCCGGCCAAATGATGGCGCAGGTTCGGCGCAGTTGAACTTTCCACAAAAGGACTTTTTATGATGAATCGAAGCGTATCGTTACGGGATCCGACGCTGCCGGCCAGAAGGATGGCGGAGAGTGGGAACTGGCACCGCATGGCGATGTTTATGGGGGCCGTGCTGCTGGCGGTGGGGCTGGCCGGATGCGGCCCGATTGTCCCATTTCAAGATAACCTCAACCCGTATCCGCAGGTGGAATTAACCAATTGGAATCTGCTGGGTAAAATTGTGATCCGGGAGCCAATTGCTTCGCGGGTCGGCGATGGCCAGTTGCACATTGTCGTTCCGCTGCGCAATTTGACGGATCATGAACTCTACCTGGAATATCAGTATCGCTTCTTAAATGCCAAGGGCGTGCAGGTGGAACAAACTTCCGGCTGGAATACGGTTCGCGTGCAGGCCCATGGCATCACCCAAATTCATTTTACCAGTCTGACGGCGTTGGCTAACGATTTCAATGTGGATATCAGGCCGCTGCAATAAATCCAAGGCAATTGTGGTGCCACTGGTTGCATGGCGTTGCCTTTTGGTCAGGGTTGGGCGGGTATATGGCTTACGCCCAGATAGCGCTGGAAAAAGGCCAGCGTTAAAGTCCAGGCGTCGCCGGCCACGGCGGAGTTGTAACTGGGGCGGCGGTCATTGGCAAAGGCGTGACCTGTCCCGGCAAATACGTGTACTCCAAAGGTCTTGCCTGCGGCGGCCAGGGCCGTGGTAATGCGGCCTATTTCGTCCGGCGAAATGGACTTGTCCTGTGCGCCATATTGCAGCAGCAGCGGAGATTGAATTCCCGAAATGTCAGGCACAAGCGAGGGCACGGCCGCGTACCGGGGATCCTTGGAATCTATCCCTCCGCCGTAATACGCCACCGTCGCCTGAATGTGCGATCCGAGCTGCGTGGCGGCCAGAAACGCCCATCGGCCTCCAAGGCAAAAGCCAATCTGGCCGGTATGGCCGGGCAGCACGCTGGGGTGGTTTTGCAAAAAAGCAAGCGCATCCTGGGCGTGGACCACAAATTGGGAATCGGTGATGGCACGGGCTGCCGGCAACGCCGCCTGCACGTCGTCGTAACCAAAAACCTTTCCTCCCATCACGTCGGGCACCAGAGCCACATAGCCCATGCTCGCGAACTTCCGGGCCATTTCCATAAAATGTTCGTCGAGGCCGAAAATCTCATAATAAATCAGGACCGCCGGCCGCGGATGCCCACCGGGTGGTATGGCCAGAAAGCCCTTAAGATTCGGGCTAATTTGCACCAATTGAGCGGGAATAGTTTCACGGGTCATACCATACATCCTTTGTTCAGCCAGCACCATCGGCTCTGGATCATCATAGCCGTGCAGCCGTGCCGTGGCCAGGAAAGTCTGGCGGATAGGTCGGCTTGGGTTCGTCAGGTGAAACCGGCCGCAGTGTTGCCACCGCAGGCGCTATAACTGCCCGCGATGGCCAGTGCTACCATTGGTGTTCATCTGCGCCTGCAGGCAAGCGCCAACATAAATTCGCCGCGGCTGGCCCACGCCATCGTGACCAAGCCAACACACTTTACTGGACCGTCGCTGGCCTAACAGCTCGCGGGCGGT
>JAKAYZ010000199.1 GCA_021816165.1 Planctomycetota bacterium
ATGACCACTATAAATACAGCGCCAAACCGCTGCGCGCCACGATCACAGCCATATGGAACGGAAAGATATTGCAGCAGGAGGCCATAAGCGGTGAGAATGACCAGATCGCGGTCATTACCGACAAGACTAATTTTTACAGCCAGATGGGCGGGCAGGTGGGCGATGTCGGCGTCATTGAGAGTGACAACCATGGCGTATTTGAGGTACAGGAGACGCACATGGTCAGCGGCCGCGTGCTGCATATTGGTTTTTTACGAAGCGGTCAATTGCACGTCGGACATGTTGCAACGCTGCAATTGGATGAACGGCGGACAAGCACGCAGCGCAATCATACATCCACCCATCTGACCAATTGGGCTCTGCGCGAGGTACTCGGTGAACACGTCGAGCAGAAGGGATCATTGGTCGATTCTGATAAATTCCGCTTTGATTTTCTTCAGCCACAGCCGCTTACCATCGACGCTCTCGAACGCATAGAACAACTGGTCCGCTATCTGGTGCAGCGCAATTTGCCGGTGCATACCGGTGAGGTTGATTTGGAGAAGGGCCGGGAAATTTACGGCCTGCGAGCCGTATTTGGCGAAAAATATCCGCCAACAGTGCGGGTGGTCAGCATCGGGGCGGAGATTCCTGCTTTGCTCGCGAGGCCCGACGATCGCGAGTGGCATAATTACTCGATTGAGTTCTGCGGCGGAACCCACGTAGCGGGTACCGGCGAGATAGAGGATGTTGTCATCTTGGCTGAAGAATCGGTAAGCAAAGGTATCCGGCGCGTGGCGGGGGCAACCGGTGAAACTGCCCGGGCCGCCCGGATGCAGGCCGACGCGATAAGCCGATTGATCAAAGAAAGCCAGTCTGCCCCCCTGGCACAAATTGATGCGCTTTTGTCTGCATTACAACAATCTCTAAAAGAGGCCGTATTGCCCGTTACGACGCGCCGCCGGGCCAATGAAACGATTGCTCGCCTGCTGGATATAAAAAAGGCTGAAAGCCGGAAATCGGCCGCGAAAGATCGATCCCTAAGCCCGGATCAAATTAAGACGATTATTGGCGAGGGACAGGTGGTGGGTTCATCGGTATTAATTGTCAGCCATCTTGGCGATGGTGATAATCAGATGCTGCGCGACGCCGGAGAAGCATTGCGTAAAGCTGCGGATCGTCAATCACTGGCGATTCTGCTGGCCGCCAAAAGTCAGGACGTGGACAAAAATGGCGATTTGCAGGAGCCAAAAATCAATTTTTTGGCAATGGTCTCCGACGACCTAACAGGCAAACTCCGCGCTGGTGACTGGGTAAAGCAGGTTGCCCAAATCGCCGACGGTGCCGGTGGCGGCAGACCGCAGATGGCCATGGCCGGCGGAAAAAACGTCGCGGCCGCTGATGAGGCGCTTGCCCACGGACGCGAAATGGCGGCCAGGAGTCTGTCCGGGCAATAACAGGGACTGCGACGGCAAAGATTTTGGCGGGCATCAAGTAGCGACGACGAAGCCTTGCATCCGGGGCATTTCCGGCACGTCGCAGTTATGCCTTTACTGGGACAGAACCCCATGCTGCTCGGATGATTTTGGCCGCAGCACAAATTGCGGCTGTGGGTCGCGACCCCGGCGGACGCCGAAGACTTTATCCAACACGTCGTCTGCCAATGCAACTGCCGGTGGGCCGATGGCCGCCACTTGACCGGCCTGCAAAATCCCCACGGTATCGGCGATACGAAGCGCCAGGTGTAAATCGTGCGTAATCCATATCACGCATCCACCCTGCTGTTTAATGTCCTGCGCCAAGGCTATCAACTCCAATTGATGCTCAATATCCAATGCCGAGGTTGGCTCGTCGAGTACGACAATCGGCGTATCCTGCGCCAGCATGCGTGCTATCGCCACCCGCTGCTGCTCGCCAACGGATAACTCATTAAAGGGTCTGCCGGTCAGATGCACCACACCGGCACGATGCATGGCTGATTGTATTATTTCGTTATCTGATAATCTCCGCCCATCGGGATCGGCACGCCCGGCACCATGCCGTGCCATACGGACAAACTCCAAAACGGAATAATCAAACGGGCATGAAATCCGCTGCGGAGTCAAGGCTACCAGCCGCGAGCGCTCGGCCTCCGATATGCCTCGCAAAGATCGGCCGTTAATCTGGATATCACCGGACTGCGGTACCAGCATGCCGATGAGCAGACTCGCCAGTGTGGATTTTCCACTGCCGTTGGGACCGATGATGCAATGAATGCAGCCGCGGACAAATTCAATATCCACTTGGTGCACCACCGGTGCTGAACTGTAAGCAAAGCTGACATTCATGAACCGCACGGCAGGATCGGCGTTGGAGGGGATTCGTTGCGTCATTCAGCGCCATCCTGTTCTATCGCGCATCAGATAAAGAAATAGCGGGCCGCCAATCAGCGCTGTCATTACGCCGACCGGTATGGGACGATCAAGCATGATGCCCGATACACGGGTGATTAAGTCCGCCACAATTAATAGTGCGGCACCGACGATGGGCGCAATGACAAGCAGCCGGGCATGGGTCGGGCCGACCAGCCGTCGGGCGATGTGCGGACATATCAGGCCGACAAAGCCAATGGGGCCGGCGATGGCGACCGACGCGGCCGTCAGCACACTTGATAATATAAAATTAGTCATGCGCATCCGCCGCATTGATACTCCCAGGGACGCGGCCTCGATATCGGATAGCGATGCAATATCGAGCCGCCGGGCCTGCTGCAAACCTATGGCCCAGGATACCGCCAATACCCCACCAGTCCCGATTAAAAGCCAGCGAGGGGTTATTTCGCTTATGTAACCGAAGAGGTAAAAATAGATGCGGGTTTGGTCATAGTCAGGCAGAAAACTGTTGATGAGCAGCATGCATGCTCCGGTGATCGTGCTGATAATGACACCCGCCAGGATCAATCGCACGGGATCAAGGTATCCGTATCCACTGCGCCGTCCCAACCAAAAGCAGGCAATCATTGCCAGCGCCGCACCGACAAATGACGGCAGCGTATGACCGAAGCCAAGCATATCAGCCACCCAGTGCGGCAGGCCCGTTATCTGGGAGAATATGGATATACAAAAAATCCACATCACCACACCCAGCGACGCCCCACCCGATAGTCCCAGCACATAGGGATCGGCCAATGGATTGCGCAGCAAATTTTGAAGATAAACGCCGGAGAGGCTCAGTGACGCCCCCACAATGGCCGCCGCCGCAATCCGCGTTAAGCGTAATCCCAGCGTGATACCATGAGGAATCGCCAGCCGAATGGCAAGCCCATGTTGAACGGTCGGGCCGGTGCACAGACTCAGCAGCGCAACGCCGATGCATCCTGCCAGCGAAATCGGCAACCACCACCTCATGCCGGCCGTCGCTTTCTTTCCTGGTGTAGCGCCGGAGCAGACTCGGCTCCGGCCCGATCCGTCGCTGGCGCATGGATAAGCAGGTTGATACGCCGGATTTTGTGCACCACGCTTAGTGTAAGCAAATCGGCATCGGGCCAGGCTATGCGGCACACCCTGCCACCGTATCGCCGCTGCAGCCACCGGTAAGCATGATGAAAGACAGATTCAGGATGCCAGACCAGAATTTTTTTTGCGTTGAGTCGCAGCAACTCTGCATGGGTAATTTTGGGAAAGCCGTCACCCAATTGACGCCCCACATTTCTTCCGCCGGCGAGGCGCAGTTCATCATCCATAAAATTTTTCCCCCCGACGATTCGCAGTGGATTGGTGGATAGACAGTATATCACGGGAACGATCGGCACCCGGGCGGCCTGCCGCGTTATCACCCTTATTTCGCGAGCGAGTTTAACCACAGCAAGCCGCGCTCGCCCCACACAGCCGGCAGCCGCCCCGAGTCGCAGTGTTGTATGTTCCAGGTCGGCCACAGAATTGAGTTTAATATCGATAATGCGGCAATCAAGGCGGTGGCATAAACTGCGGATGTCGGCGGGAATAAGCGCTGGATCGATCTGCAGGATGAGACGGCTGGGATGAAGTTCAGTCATCAATTCTGTATTAAGCCTGAGATAATTGCCGATAACTGGAAGCTTTCGCCATCGGCCGGCGAGTAGGGGCTTATCATAGGTGGAAACGGCAACCAGCGACCTGCCGGCCCGCAGTTGTAAAAGTATCTGGGTGGCGGCGGGCACGGTGCTG
Source organism: Planctomycetota bacterium (assembly GCA_021816165.1). Next base: position 4,164 of record JAKAYZ010000199.1, read on the forward strand.
ACAATTCGCGGCACTTCATGGCCCGATTTGCTTTTGAATACGTAATGGTGCGATTTGGCATGACACCCTGATAACACCGTCAGCCCAACACCGATAAGCGCCATCACAGTCAACATTCGCGCTGCATATTTACCATAGATCATTGTGAAGATGGTAAGGGAGTCCGCCGTGCGACTCAATTTGCCTTCATCAGTGCCGACCAAATTGCCAAAGGGCTAATCCACAGGGGATGGAGACGACCGGGTTCGAACCGGTAACCTCTGCCTTGCAAAGGCAGCGCTCTACCAGTTGAGCTACGCCCCCTTTCAGCAAGCATTATGGTAAATTCCAGTAACGGTATTGACAAGCGACTCCGAGCCGCCATTTAATTTGACGCGTTTCACTGGCCGATCGCCCCGCATAAAGCCCATACCAACTTACCGACGGGCATCCATCGAGATTGCACGTTATAATCCCCACCTGATGAAACCGCTGATGAACGCTGCACAAATTGATAAAGCGCTAAATAACATCAGCGATCAAATTTTGGCCAATTTGCTCGCAGAATCGGCGGATATATCGAAACTGGCCTTGGTGGGCATCCGTCGCCGGGGTGAGATTTTAGCCAGCCGTCTGAGCGACCGCCTGTCGCCCCAACTAAAATTCAAGCCGCCCGTGGGGGCTTTGGATATTACGCTGTATCGCGATGACGCCATGCGCGCACCGCTGACGATCCCGTTGGGAACCGAGATGAATTTTCGGCTCGACGATCGACCCGTGATATTGGTTGACGATGTGCTATTTACCGGTCGGTCCGTACGCGCCGCTTTAGACGCCATGGTCGATTTTGGCCGCCCGCAATTCATCCGGCTTGCGGTGCTTTTTGACCGCATGGGCCGGGAATATCCGATTGCCGCGGATTTTGTCGGAGAGCGGGTCAATGTGGATCGTCATTCCGTTATAGTTGTTGAGCTTAAACCAATGGATGCTCTGGACCGGGTGGTCATCAAACCAAATGCCAAAAAGGAAAGGGCCACATCGTGACATTAGCCCAGCAACATTGGACGCGCCCCCACCTGCTCACCCTTGAGCAACTTTCCGTCCAGGAAATAACCGCCCTGCTTGATACCGCGCAGGCACTGAAGGAGGTTTCCACCCGCAGTATTAAAAAGGTACCCGCGCTGCGCGGGAAGGTGGTGGTGAACCTGTTTTTTGAAGATTCAACCCGTACGCGCACCAGCTTTCGTCTGGCCGCCCAGCGTTTAAGCGCCGATGTGGTGGATTTTGCCGTTTCCACCAGCAGTGTCAGTAAAGGTGAAACGCTGGCCGATACAGCCCGCAACATTGAAGCTATGGGTGTCGATGCCATTGTGATCCGCCACCGCAGCAGCGGCACACCGGAGGTGCTTAGCCGTCAGGTCTCGTGCAGCGTGATCAATGCCGGGGACGGCGCGCATGAACACCCCACCCAAGGGCTTCTGGATGTGTTTACCATTCAAGAATCACTCCGCAAAACCGGCCGCAAAATA
>JAKAYZ010000200.1 GCA_021816165.1 Planctomycetota bacterium
GTCCATCGACCAATTTCGCTCGCATATTCCAGCTTTGGGCCATACGCACCAAGGTGGGATATATCACCGCTTCGCCGTGCGGGTGGTAATTACCCGAGGTGTCGCCCGCGATTTTGGCGCACTTGATGTGCTTGCTGCGGGGCATGAGACGCAGATCGTTCATGGCTACCAGAATGCGCCGCTGTGACGGCTTCAGACCATCGCGCACATCCGGCAGGGCACGATCCATGATGGTGCTCATCGCATAGGTGAGATAGCTTTCGGAGAGTTCAGTTTCAATTTGTAAATCGGTTATCCGGGCGTCTTGATCGAACATATTCTTCCTTGAAGGTCGTAATATCCCAATTTGCGGTGGTGCCCCATTTGACCACACTGCCGCAAAGGTACAATTCTACCGCAAACCGGCTGGCGCGTCCTGCATTTGACCAACCAATCTTCCGTGACTGAAGGCGAAAATAGCTGAACTCGCAGACACCATCAATCTGCGGATGGCAGCGCGGTGGGATGATAAATTCAGCGGGCGAGAATTAGTGCGATGGCCCCCAGCGCGATGCAGTAAATGGCAAACGGCCACAACTTGCGGGTTTCAAAGTACTTCATCAAAAAGGCCGTGCTGAGATACGCTGCCAGACCCGCCACAAGGGCAGCCGGAATGGTAAGCCCCAGAATGGCGTGGGCGCTGTGTTTGAACAGTGCAGGTACCTTCAACAGGCCTGCCGCCGCAATTACCGGGGTGGCCAGCATGAACGCAAAGCGACAGGCTTCTTCATACGACAACCCGGCGAGAATGCCACCGACAATAGCCACACCGCTGCGCGATATGCCCGGAAACAGCGCAAACGTCTGGGCGGCACCGACCGCCGCTCCCACCGGAAACGTCAAATCCTCGGTCGCCTTATTTTGCGTCCCGCGCTGGGCGCTCTTTTTCTTCAGCCAATCGCCGGCCAACATCACCAGGCCATTGGCCATCAAAAACACACACACCATCCAGTAATAGTGTGGATTGTCAAAAAACAGTTTAAATTTCTTTTCAAACACCAAGCCGACAAGCCCCACGACAATAGTCCCAGCCACCAGCAGCCAAGCGAATTTACTCTCCCGGTCATATACAAACTTTTTATGCTTGATGCTGCCAAGATAGGCTTTGATCACCGTCAGCCACTGCTTCCAGAAGTAGATCAGCAATGCCGCCGCGGTGGCCAGATGCAGGGCCACTACGAAGGAGAGAAAATCTTTGTTCTGCGAATTGAAGTGCCAATTCAGCAAATGCTTGATGATGATGATGTGCCCCAGGCTGCTGATGGGAAACAACTCCGATACACCCTGTAAAAAGCCCAAAGCGATGGCTTGCAGCAAAGTTAGATGATGCACCGCCGAAAGCGTTGTCGCCGATGTGTGTAAATGTCCCGCCACGGAAGCCGCCTTACCCAGCATTCAGTTCTCCTCAATCATGGGGCTCTTAGCCCTCAATCCACGTCATCTCGGCAAGCCGAAAACTACGTGCATCATGCTGATTACCAACTTTTTTTCAACCCCATGAGCCTGTCCGGGTAATAACTGGCGTGGCATTTTTTTCGGGAGCCCCGGGGGACGCGGGTGTCCTCACCCGTCTGCGGCGTTCTCGGACTCATCTCAGAGTCGCCATCGGCCCGGTGCCTCCCATCCGGGGCATTTTCGACACATCGCAGCTCTGCCACTGCTTGGACAGGCTCTTTACCGGTTATCTGCCCCAAAACCATTGCGCAGCGCTTCGGCATGGCTGCCTGCCGACAGCTTACAAATTCAAACCGCACGTTCTTAGAATGCCCTTTTGCAGGGGATCAAGCTACAATTTCTCACTTGGTCCATCGCACATTGCTCACCAGCAAATTTGCGATCCAGCATAAGGATGACTATGAAGCGCTCTGCATGGTTCCTCTTGATGACCGTCGCCTCTATTTCCGGTTGTGCGGCGAATCAATTCCATCCGTCCGCACCCATGCATGTACCAACGGCGTTTTACAAGCCAATATTCTATTCGGTGGGGCAGGGGTTGAATGCGCCCACCCTGGCCCATGGCGATGCCCGTCGCCACGTCCGCCTGATGCAGATTCTCGCGGCGGTGAAAATGCCGATTGTTCCCAGTACCGGAAAAGCCCACGGCAAGCAGCGGGAAAAAGCACTTTCGTTATATGGCCTCGGGCTTAACGCCATGTACCGCGGTCAGTATGCCGGTGCCCGCTATTTATTATCGCAGAGCCGAAAACTTGATCCCCACGGAATTAAAATTCTCATGGCGCTTGGGCAGGTATCCAGCCGCATGGGAGACACTGCCGACGCCGACCGATATTTCAGCTTGGCACTTCGTCTGGACCCGCAAAATCCGCTTCTGCAGGTGCATGCCGCCCAGTTCGCACGTGGCGACAATGCCGCCGTCCTGCGGCATTTGTTGATTGCCCGCCAATCGCCGCAGCTTAAAGCCGATTCTCCATGGCTGCCGCGCATCGATCTTTTATTGGGTGCTGCGCTGCAGGCCAATGGCTACTACCGCGCGGCTGAAACTGCCTATCGTCAGGTGGCGACATTGCTGCACACACCCGCTGTGACATATCAATTCAACCGGCAGGACCGGCGGCTGCTTCATAGCCGGGGTCTTATTGAATTTTTAATTGGTCGCAATGCGCTCCTCGCCGGCCACCCGCAGGATGCCATCATCGCCTTCACCGTGGCACACAAAAAAGGATTCACCAACCCCGTCATCCTGGGCCAGCTTGCCTTGGCTGAGCAATTTACCGGCCATCCGCACGCCGCCGCCCGCGATGCCGTAAGCTATTGCGTTCATACCCATGGAGGCCGTCCTTCCATCACCCTGCTGACCAATTTGGAACTTAATCAGAACGGCTCGGCGGATATTCTCACCGCGGTACGCTCATACAAGTCGGGTTCCATCGATGCGCACACGGCCCTCGCTGCTGCTGGAAAGGCCGCTTGGAATGTCGGCCATCTCAATGCCGCCCGCCGTATCTACGCCCAGTTAATAACCCAGCCCGCACCGCATGCCGATCTGGTGCAGCAGTACATCGTGCTCGCCATCAGCACTGGCCACCGCGAACAGGCCATTAAACTTGTCACCCGACAACTGGCAAAGGGACACATCCTGCCAAGCCTGTCGGGCACCATTGCCGCCGATTTTTCAGGCTCCCATCCAGCGCCATCTGAAGTGCGTCGGCTGTTACAGGATGTTCAGAGTGGCCGGTTAATCAGCACCGGCCTCAGCGCACAGCACCAGGTGGAACAGTTGGACTGGCAGTATGCTTTGGTGGATGATGCAGCACTCCTCAGTGGCCACCGCCAATTTGCATTGGCCGTGACCACCCAAACGCTGCATCAGGCCACCCAATTTTGGCCAACACTTAAAGCCCAGTGTCTTGCCTTGGCTTTGGCTCACCACTTTAAGCAAGCCGACGCCCTGGTACGCACGGCTTTGGCCGAGCGTCTTGGCGGGCCCGCGGCCTCGGTTACGCAGGCGCAAGTATTCGCCGCCGCTGATCGCCTTGCCGCCGCCCTGACTGCAGCCGCAAATGGCATCGATCGGCATCCGCATTACCGCGCACTGTGGCGCGAGGCCGAACATCTGGCCGACCAACAGGAGAATTTTCCGCGTGAAATTGCGCTTCTCCACCGCGAAGAGGAATTGTTTCCGCAAAGCCGTCGGCTGGCCTTCCGATTGGTTCAGGCAGAGTATGCCTTCGGCGATATACCAGCCTTTCGTCGCCAAGCCCAGAAGTTTTTAGCTCGATTTCCCCTCGGCAAACGCCATCTGATTGTGGCAGCCATAGTGGATTCTCTCAACCACAATTGGGTGGCTGTGCAGCGAGAAAGCGCAATCGCTCACCGGGCGTATCCCACCAGCAAGCTGGCCGCCGTTTGGTTCGCCTCGCTTGGCAACAGCATGGGGCATGCCCGCACCAGCGTACACATATTACGAACGGCCCTGCGCTATCATCCCGCCAATGCCCTTCTGCTGAATCAATACGCCGAACTGTGTGACCAAACCGGTGCCGCCGGTACCGCCTATCTTTATGCCCGTCAAATTGCGGCTCGCTATCCTCAATCTGCCAGTATTCGTGAGGCGTACCTTGAGGTGCTGCTGCACAATCACCTTTGGATGCAGGCCCATCAACTGGTGGCACGCTGGCTAAGTACAAGCCCCCACAGCCTCCATGCACTTCAGGCCCTCTGGCGGATTGACTTCAGGTCTCGCCACTATGCGGCTGCATTGACTGTGGCGCGGCAGCTTGTCGATCGCCCCATCCCCCGTTTTGAAGACCTTTCCCGCCTGGCCAATTCCTACTGGCAGTTGCATCGGCGATCCGCGGCTTTAGCGGTCTATCGTCGTATTCTGGCCATCGCCCCACAGAACGCGTATGCGAACAATAATCTGGGTTTTGAAATGGTTCAGCAGAAGATACATTTGCGGCAGGCCCTGGCGCATATTGCATTGGCGGTTCATAATTATCCGAATACCGCCCAATATCTGGATAGTTATGGCTGGGGCCTCTATAAGCTCGGCTTTGCGGCCCGCGCGATTCCATACCTCCAGCGAGCCGCGGTGTTGGCCGGGTTTCGTCATCCCACGGTTTACCGTCATCTGGGCAATGCATTGGCCAAGATCGGCGACTGGCACGGCGCTCTGCTCGTGTGGCAGGCTGGGGTGAAAGCCATCTACGCCCGTCCGCCGCTCACCAAGCGTCAAAGGCGGCTGCTGAAGCGATTGGAGCATCGGATTAAATCGGAAAAAATTCGTGAATCCTTGCGCCATCTCAAAAATGCGCAGGCTATGTAGGGGCGGCTTTTCCCCGCCGCCGGACCGGTGCCCAGGCTGCCGCCTTTGATATATGCCGTATAATCCCTGCATGGCGAAAACTAAAAACTATTTTGTCTGCCGCCAATGCGGTGCCATGCAGAGCAAATGGATGGGCAAATGCCCCGAGTGCGACGCGTGGGATGCACTGGAAGAAACCTTCGCATCCAACGACGCACATCGCCCCAAAGTTCTCTCCGCCAATGGTGGCAATCCGACCGTCGACACGGATTTACCCGCCCTGCCGGTCTCGCAAATCCCCGATATGCAAACACCGCGCATGGCCACCGGACTGGCCGAATTTGATCGTGTCATCGGTGGTGGCGTGGTACCGGGGGCGGCTATTCTGCTCGGTGGCGATCCCGGAATTGGCAAGTCCACCCTGCTGCTGCAGGTCGGCCAGCAACTCGCCGCCCAAGGGTTGAAAGTGCTTTATGTATCCAGCGAAGAGTCGGCACCGCAAACCCGTCTCCGCGCTACCCGCCTTGGTGCATCGAGTGATAATCTGCTCGTGTACGCCCAGACCAACATCGATAAGATTGGTGAGCAGATTCAAAAACTCCGTCCCCATCTGTGCATCGTCGATTCCGTCCAGCTTATCTATCAAGATGCCAACCATTCCGCCCCCGGCAGTGTGTCACAATTAAAAGATTGCTGCACCAATCTCGTATATCTGGCCAAAGCCAGTGGAACTGCCGTCTGTCTGGTCGGTCACGTCACCAAGCGTGGCCTGCTGGCAGGGCCTAAACTTATTGAACACATCGTCGATACCGTTCTCTATTTCGAAGGCGATTCCTATCACGATCACCGCA
>JAKAYZ010000201.1 GCA_021816165.1 Planctomycetota bacterium
AATCAATACGGCGGCCCTCAATGCCTTTATCGATGATCGAAGGGTGCTGACTGATTTCCACGACTGGCTGGGCGATAAAATTGCGAGGGTCGGCTTTTATTTTGGAGGCAAATTCCTGCCGTTCAGCCTGCGTGGCCTGATGTCCCATTAACATCCCATAGCCACCGGCCTCGTTGGTGGACTTTACCACCAATTCATGCAGATGCTCGAGCACATATTGGCGATCATGTTCCCGCGCACAAATGCGCGTAGGTACGTTTTTAAGAATCGGTTCCTGTTTCAAATAAAACCGAATCATGTCCGGCACATAGGGGTAAATGGCCTTATCGTCAGCCACGCCCACGCCCACCGCGTTGGCCAGCGCCACTCGCCCCATGCGATACGCATTCATAATGCCCGCCACCCCCAGCAGCGAATCGGGGCGAAAACACAACGGATCGATAAAGTCATCGTCGATCCGGCGATAAATGACATCCACCCGTCGCATGCCCGCAGTGGTACGCATGTAGACGTAGTTATCATCCACCAGCAAATCCCGGCCCTCAACGAGTTCCAACCCCATCTGCCGGGCCAGAAAGCTGTGTTCGTAGTAGGCAGAATTGTGCATGCCGGGGGTCAGCACCACGATGCATGGATCGGGCATGTCCGGCGGTGCCAGATGCCGCAGACACTGGAGCAGGTTATGCGGGTAATCTTCAATCGGCCGCACGTGAGCCGCCTGAAATACTGCCGGGAATATTCGTTTCATAATGGCCCGGTTCTCAAGTACATAGCTGACCCCGCTTGGCGTGCGGCAGTTGTCTTCCAGAACCAGATATTCTCCCGTCTGGTTGCGGATCAGATCGGTACCGCAGATGCTGATGTATATGCCGCGGGGCACATTGATCCCCAGCATCTGCCGGCGGAACATTCTGGCATTGTAGATCATGTCCGGATCAATAATTTTGTCGCGCAGGATATGCTGCTGGTGGTAGATGTCATGACAAAACAGATTTAGAGCGGTGATGCGCTGGACCAGCCCATCCTCAATGAGTTTCCATTCATCGGCGGGAATAATGCGGGGCAGGACATCAAATGGAAATATCTTCTCGACACCCAAGGCATCTTTGTAGACGGTGAAGGTAACACCTTGATTGCGAAAGCAGGCGTCTGCCATCGTACTGCGGTGTTTGATCGCATCGATGCCCAAATCGCTGATACGCTGATGCAAACCAGCGTAGTGCGGACGTGCTACACCCGGCTTTTCAAACATTTCGTCGAAAAGCCCATTAATCTGATACCCGTCGAACATTGGAAGTCGGTTCCTTATCTACCGTTGCCGACCTCCGCCAAAAGTATTATGCCCGCAAGTCGCCAATTTAGGCAAACCATCCACCATTGATATGCCGGGAGCGTCATTTCAGCGGTCAGCCTTATGGGCTCAAGAGTTGTGATGGGAGCCTTGCGAATTCGCCAAACCGTCAGTTACCGGTCCAGCGGCGACGAGGGAATTTGAATACATGCCGAAGCACCAAGCCAGGCACATACCGCTGGCTGGTAGCTTCGTGATGTTGGAAGTTTTGCAGATAGGCACTAAATATGGCCGGGGCGTGATGAACCACCAGCATATTTTCAGCATTGAAATGGGCGGCCGCATAACTGAAATTAAATGATCCAGTCACGATGGTGTTGCCATCTATAAGCATCACCTTGTTGTGGGCAATCAGGTAGCGGGCATCAATATACACGGGGATGTCAGCCGCATAACATGCCCGCAATGCGGGGGTGGGGTGGCGGGTGTATTTGCGTGTGCGGTAATTTTTTTTCATCAGGTTAGATCGGTCCAGAATGACCACCACCTTCACGCCACGTTGATGGGCGGCGATCAGTGCCTTGACGATGGGGCGACTGGTGAAGCTATACGCTTCAACATCCACCGATTGACGCGCCCGATTAATGAGTGCCACCAGTTCACGCGTGCAGCCGCCGTGTGGGGAAAAAAATACCCGCATATGGGCTGCTGAGGCTGCACCCGCCTGCCCCAGCGGGCGGGTGGGATGAATGCCGGCAAACAAATAGGTGATAGCCGCGGCTATGATGGCCAGAAACCACGCTGCCGGTTGGCTTAAAACGGAGGGACGATAGGATTTGGGCTTGGGCATGGGGCTGTCAACGGTACGTTAAGCCAGCGAGAATCGGTGTAAGCCTATCCGGCTTACCCGCTTACTTCTTGCCACCCTTGGCCGCCGGAGCCGCAGCGGCCGCCGCTGCCGCGGGGGCTCCCGGTGTGGCAACCGTGGCACCGGCCTCGGCTGCCGCCTTCGGAGCCTTTTTGGCAACAACCGCTTTGCGGTGGCCAACTTTTACCAAACCAAAAACACCCGAGCGCTCTTCGGCCCACTTGTCGTCGGCCTCCAGCTTGCTGATTCGCTCTGAACGTTTGAGCACATTTCGATGCCGCTGAAGGGCACCACCACCTTTTAAGCTTCTGTCAACGGACATAAAACTCACACCTCGTATATCACATCGGCATACAATCTGCCGTCATTCGCAGCCCAGTAATATAGCCGCAGATGCGGTCGGCAACAACCGCTTCAGATGTCGCATTTACCATGGGGGTGGCCATTTTTTAGCGGATACTTGGAATATGCGGGTGTCCTCACCCGCTTGGGCCATTCGGGACATTCCCGGCAAGCGACACAAATCGTCCACGTTTTGGCGAAATAACCGCCGCCGGGAAAATGGGTCTTCCCCTTGCCATTCAGGTGCGACCTTGGCTGGGGTACTGTCTAAAACCGCCGCGCACCCGCAACCCGCTGCTATGGTTGTAAGCTGCGTTGACTTATGACCTTGCGTAACACTGTACGCCCGTGCGAATTACGCAACTCCAGTGTGAGATGGCGGTCGTCGGTGGTACCGCTCACGCGCACCAGCCCGAAATTATGTTCAAATACCGCCGTCCCGATGCGGTGCGGATTATGCCACCCCGTGTATTGGCGTCGGACGGGTGCCGCCGCCAGCGATGAACTGGTAAGGTCGTAAAGTGGGTATTGCGGAAAGCTGGCGCTGGAGTTTGCAGGGCGACGAGTTAATTCGCCAAAGTCGCGATGGCCGGATAGGAACAGCACACCCGCCACTTGGTGGGCAAATATCCAATGGATAAAACGATTCTGCTCGGGCTGATATTGGGCCCAGCTTTCATGCCCGTGGTAATGGGCTAAAAATTGGTCGCCATCAACAATTACCTTGAAGTCCGCCCGGCTGGTTATCAAACTGCTTTTCAGCCAGGCCAACTGGTGCTGTCCAAACATGGTGGCGTTTGCGCCTCGGGTGTTGGCGGTACGAAACAGGCGGTCGTCAAGCAGAAAAAACGTAACATCTCCCACGTTAAAGCGGCAGAACGCCCCCAATGTTCGCCCATGCCCATAGGACGGATTGGGCCAGTAATCTTCAAAGGCCAGAAGAGATTCTTTTGAAAATACAAATGTTTTATTGGCCCGGATCGTGCCAAAATCGCGGTTGTCCCACGTGGCGTACATCGGGCAAATGCGCAGCAGGGGTTGGATACCCTGAAACCTTCTGGCTGCGTCATAGCGCTGCAATATGAACTGCAACGCGTGCGCATAAGTGTACGGAAATTGATTCAAATGCCGGGGCAGATAGGTGGTATTGCCCGCAAAAATAAACGCACGCGGTTCTATTTTGGTAATGGCATTCCAAATGGTGTCGCCGGGATATTGGCGTGTGTCAGCGCACGAACCGAAGGCCACGGTGATATGGCGCATCGTCTTTCGTAATGGCATGGTGTGTATGACGAGCTTCGGTGGGGGCAGATATTGGCGGATACCTGCGACAGTCACCGTGATGCGATAATCGTGGTCGGGCTTTAGCCCGCCAAAAGCGGCATCGGCAACAAAGGGGGGCGGGCCAGTGACATCCATCCCGACGGCGTTGATCTCCTGATTGGTATTAACATCAAAAATCCGCACGGTGACGTGGTCGGTGGTGCTGATTTCCAGCCACACACGCGCCGTGGTGGTAGTTACACTTCCCACCATGGGTCCGGCAATAATACGGGCTGCCTGCGCAGCGGGACTGCGGGGGTACGCAATAATAATGCCGCCAACCAGTACGACCGCCAAAAATGACCGTCCCCTTGGAATGGCGGCGACAAAACACATTGCTAACAGGCGGCCGACGCCTTTGGCTAAGACCGCCAGCGCCTCGACCATCCTGACCAGATTTGAAAACTCCCGGCACCCGCCCGCACGCATCGTCTACGCACCCCAAAAAAGCCTCCCGGCCACGATCTTCACACCAGTATAATTGGGGCTTTGGTTAATGGGGAAACTTTGCAACTGGTGGCACCAGCCATCGCCGACATGGCAGCCAGATTGGGCTACTGCCCCGGCTGGGACGGATCAAATATAAAATTACCGGGGTGATGCGGCGTAAAGCCACCGTTTCCGCTGCCGGAGGACTTTGAATTGGACCCTTTCGTCACATACCACCCTTGGCCATTACCGGTTGCCCGCCGTAGTTGGGCCGTTACGCTGTTATCCTTGATAACGTGCGTCACGCATCCGGGAAGTGTGCCCAGCAGCGCCAGCGCCGCGAACATCACAACCCACCGCGAGGGATGTGGAACCAGTTGGAATGTTGATTTATTAATACGCATGATTCACCTGCCCCGGCGAAAACGTTTTTTTCGCCCCTTTAAAGTCGCAAATCGATCCCGCCCACCACCTTTTTTACGCTTATCCGATCGTGGTGGTTCGCTGGATGTATCCCTTGGCCCCGATTTGGGTGGGGTTCGCGGCATATCCATTTTACGCAGCCGCTGTTCGCCACGAGCGGTTGCCGCATGCTCCATCAAACGCAGGTCCATCCGCCGAGCGGGGATATTCACGGCGATAATTTGCACCTTCACCTGATCGCCCAGCGATAAACGCCGCCCGGTGCGCTGCCCGCGCAGGCAACTGCGGCCATCCTCAAAAATCCAATAATCGTCGGGCAAATCGCTAATGCGAATGGTTCCTTCCACAAGGAATCGGTTTGACTGAACAAAAATACCCCATCCCGCCACACCCGTGATCACTCCATCGATGATATCACCCACGTGGGCAGATAAAAGCTGCAGCACCTTGACCATTCTCAATTCGCGCTCGGCATCCTGCGCTCGGCGTTCCGTCATGGACAGGTGCCGGGCAAGGCGTTCCAGTGTCCCCTCATCGGGAGATTCGGTAAGGATTCTCGGCATCAAAGCGCCGGATGGCACAAACGGGGCCGCTGCGGCCGGTGCCTTGCCCTTTATCTTCTTATTGTTTGCCCGATGCAGCACCGTATCCAAACAGCGGTGGATGACCAAATCGGCATAACGCCGGATCGGCGAGGTGAAATGGGCATAGTTGTCGCTGCCGAGGGCGTAGTGGCCCAAAGGTTCTGGCGAATACTGGGCGGTGCTGAATGTTTTAAGCACGCTTAAGTTGACCGCATAGGCGATGGGCGTACCGCGGACGGAATCCAGCAGTTCTGCAATCACCCGCCGATCCAACTGTCGTGGCGTCTTTTTCCCCGCTACGATGAGAAATTTACGCACGCCGTCGGTCATTTCAGCGTCCGGTTCGGGATGCACACGCCGCAGTACCGGCACACCTTACAACTTCAA
>JAKAYZ010000202.1 GCA_021816165.1 Planctomycetota bacterium
GGAGGGTTATAAGAAGGCTTTTGCATTGCTTCAAGACCTGCGGCCGCAGTTGGATACCCAGCACGTGGTCGTTATTGAGGATACCCAAGGTGGAGCATCGGCGGCCAACGCGGCGGGGTTCCGAGTGCTTGGCGTGGCGACAACAAGCCCCATTGAATCGGTGCGGCGGTGGGCCACATGGGCCGTCGCTGATTTAACCCATCTGGATCATGCGCAGTTGGGTGGATGGTTAGGTTGTACCTCCAGGCCGAAGGCCTGATAAGTATCCCGGCATCTGCAGAAAGCCATCGGTACATGGCCAGCCGGACAAAAGTCGTATCACGGCCATCTGCTCTGGAAGGTCAATGTACCGCCACCTTGGCAGCCCGTTTCACGGGTTGTATGAGAAGCACCAATGGCATGCAGAGCAGGCACAGGACGCAGAGAAATCTGAATACATCCACATATGACAGAACGGACGCCTGGCGCTGCACCGTACCATAAATCATGCCAAGGGCCTGTTGATGAATGGTAGGGGCCGGCCCATGGGCACCAAGTGCCCTTTGTATCGTGCCAAGCCGAGACCGAAATGCCGAGTTGGTAGGCGTAACCCGATTGACGAGAGTGGTCTGCCATTGCTGACTGACTCTTACCAGCAGTGTGGTGGTGACCGATATGCCGACGGCACCACCAATGTTTCGCATCAGATTGTAAATGCTTGTCGCATTACCAATTTGGTCGCTGCGAAGTGTGCCCACGGCATTGGTGGTAAGAGGAATAAACAGCAAGCTGGTGGCAAAACCATTGATGATGATCGGCAGCGTGACGGTGAACTGCCCAATCTGCAAATCGATACCCCCCAGATAATAACTTGAAAGGGCAAGCGCCAATACTGCGGTCACCATCATGAAACGATTGTCAATGACATTGATGAGCCGCCCGGCGATTAAAATTCCGATAATCGATCCCAAACCGCGCGGACTAATTGCCAAACCGCTTTGCAGGGCGGGGTAGTCCATCACCGTTTGCAGAAACAGCGGCAATAGGGCGGTTGTGCCGTAGAGTACTGCACCAACCACGGTAATCATCGCCGTCCCGCAGAAAAAATTGCGGTTACCCAGCACTTTTAAATCGACAAGTGGGTTTTCATCGGTCAATTCCCACGCTACAAAAGCCAGAAAAGTAATAATGGTGAAAACCGCCAGCCACCGCATCCACACGGCACCGAACCAATCAACTTCCTGGCCTTTATCGAGCATAATCTGCAGCCCGGCGATCCAACTGGCCAGCAAAATAAAGCCGATACCGTCAAGCCGCCCTTTTTTGCCGCTTCTCAGATAGGGAGGATCTTCGACAAATGCCTCGATCATCAGGAACGCGCAGATCGCAACAGGAATGTTGATATAAAAAACCCATCGCCACGAATAGGAATCGGTAAGCCAGCCACCCAGGGTCGGCCCGATTACCGGCGCAAAAATAACACCAAATGTATACATGGCCATCGCCTGACCGCGCTTTTCCGGCGGAAAACTTTCCAGCAGTATGGCCTGTGCACTTGGCTGGAGCGCACCTCCACCAGCGCCCTGAATGAGAAGTGAAATAATTAATATGGGAAAGTTGGGTGCCAGCCCGCAAAAAAGCGATCCCAATGCAAATACAACAATACAGCTCAACAGGAAGCGCTTGCGGCCAAACGTGCGGCTGAACCATCCTGTGGCCGTCAGCACCACCGCATTGGATATCAAATAACTGGTGAGTACCCATGTGGCGTCATCGGGCGTAATGGCCATCGAGCCGGCAATATGAGGAATTGCCACATTCGTGATTGAGGTATCAAGCACCTCCATGAATGTACCAAGCATTACCGCAATGGCGATGAGCCATGGATTGGACGATGGCGTCCACGGGCGGATCGATGGGGCGCTTGCTGCAGCGCTCATTTTTTGCTCCGCTTGCCAACCTGACCATGCGATGCCGACGGGTTACGTTTGCCTGCGGTACTTCGGCCGCCATGTGACGGTTCACGACTGGCTTCCGCGACCGAATCGATAAATTGGCGCAAAAGCTTTATTAAGGCATTCCTATCCCGTTGACCCAGAAGCTGAGATAAGTTTTCCACCTGGGCGAAATAGGCCGGCAGCAAAGCCTCCATCAGGCGCATCCCCTTGGGGGTGATGTTTACATGCGATACACGCTTATCTTTACGGCAGATTTTTCGCCGCACCAGTTTGGTCTGCACCAAACCCTCCAGCAAACCCGTCATGGTCGCCTGTCGTACGCCGCAGTCATGCGCCAACGTCGAAACGGCAACATGCCTGGGGTGTTCGCGAAGCAGACGCAGCAGGACCGAAAGCCGCCCGCGTGAGAGTTTTCTTCTCGCCAGCAGGGCTTCGACTGGCTGCAACATGTCGTTGACAGATCGAAGCAGCAGCAGATAGCATTCAATGGCTTCCAATTGGTCGCCCTTGTACTGCGGCAACAATCGCCGCAGGGCGTCATCCGACGGGAGCTCTCGCATGAATATCAGTGGCGAAACCATGTCGTAATAGTAAGGCACCTAAGTAAATTTGTCTATTGCGTCCCGTATTCTCTTCGTATCGCCCAATAAACACACCTCAACCCCCGGTTGCCACTTGATTTTACCGGCAAAAAGGCGAGAATCGAAACCGGTATGACCAGCAGGAAAAGGTGGTGAGTTCTATGGAGGCTATTGCCCGTTTACCCGATGACTTCAACCCCGCTGATGAATTTCCCATCACGCGCTCGTGGACATTTCTGAATCACGCCGCCGTTGCGCCCATCAGCCGATCCGCGCATCAGGCCGTGGTCGAATTTGCCGACCAGGCCATGCACGATGCCTACTTGACCGGGAAATGGTACACAAAGATTGAAGAGGTCAGAGAATCGGCGGCCGCACTGATTGGAGCTAAAAAATCTGAAATAGCCTTTGCCAAAAACACCAGTGAAGGTATCGCATTTGTGGCGGCGGGGCTTGAATGGCAAAAAGGTGATGAAATAGTCAGCACATCCGTCGGTTATCCCAGCATGGTCTATCCTTGGATGGATGTGGCACAGCGTTTTGGCGTTAAACATGTTGAACTTAATGAATCGCAGGGACGCTTTACTGCTCAGCAGGTGCTCGATGCCCTAACGCCACGTACACGCATGGTGGCGCTTTCGCATGTGGAATTTGCCAGTGGTTTCAGGCATGACTTGGCGCAGATTGGTCGCCATTGCCGGGATCGAGGTATTCTTTTTTGTGTGGATGCCATTCAATCGATCGGTGTTGTACCGGTGAATGTCGTTGAAATGAATATCGATTTCCTTTCCGCCGACGGCCACAAGTGGTTGCTGGCACCCGAGGGGGCGGCGATTTTTTATTGCCGTGAAGAGCTTACGTCTCTGTTGCGGCCGGAAATGGGCTGGATGAATGTCATCAATGCCAATGATTTTGGCAAGCGAGATTTTACGCTCAAACCAGATGCCCGCCGCTTTGAGTGCGGTTCGCATAATGTGCCCGGTGTGTTGGCTTTGGGGGCGTCTATTCGTCTTCTTCAGAGGATATCGTTGCCGCTGGTGCACCAACGTGTCTCGACGCTTACCGGGTATTTGCGCCAGCGGCTGGCGGAAAAAAAATATCGCGTCATATCCAGCGCACAACAGGGGGAAACCAGTGGTATAGTCGCGTTTGAATCGCCGCATGGGCCGCAGGCGCATGCTTCTATTGTGCATGAATTGGAACGCCAGCGAATCATCATCGCCGAACGGGTGGGGCGACTTCGGGCTTCACCGCATTTTTATAACAACTTTGCCGATATTGACCGGCTTATTGATGTGTTGCCAAGTTAAAACGTCTGAACTCAATAGCCGCCGGTCGGTGCCGTCAATCGGTTGTTCGCCTTTGAGAATAGTGCTACGGCTTAGAATAAATTCCGGTACACTATTAATGTCTAACGTTCGGGTGGAGCGCGTGTCATTCGCTTTGCCGTTTCAGGCACCCGATTGTAAAGGAGTGGAACGATGGCTTCTAAATGTCAGGTCTGGACGCTGGGTATTTTGCTTATCAGCTTGGCCGCCTCGCTTGGTGGATGCAGTCAAGGTGAGTGGTCCTCCATCTGGGTCGGGCTTACTACGCCGTCTCCCGGTGCCTATGAGTATTATTACGCTCCGGCCTACCGCTCATATTACTGCTATTACCCCAATCAGGGTTGGCAATACTTCCCCGGCCAACCGCCGCCGGGTGCGGTAATCTACGGCGGGTCGGTTGGGTATCTGCCACCCCCGGGGCCGGCCCCGTCGCAGATACAATTTTATTATGATCGAAATGAGAGATCGTACTACTATCACGGTCCTCAGAATCATTGGCACTACCTTCCGGGTCGCCCGCCACAGGGTGCCCCGCAATGGCGCGGGCGTGCGCCCCGTCGACGCGAATTGCCACCTCCTCCGGCCGGATGGCGGTATCGCGGCCGCCCGCAGCGTCAACAGCAGCAGCAATATCCCAATAATTATCAGCAGCAGGGGAATGGCCGGTATCAAAACAACGGAAATGGCGATGGCCAGTACGGACACTGACAGGCTCTTCCCAGCCGATCAAATTCTGCGAACAGTTAAGCTAAGCTTGCATTCCGCCCGCTAAAGCCGCCCAATTAAGTTCGGACGGCCGAACTACCGCGTACCATACAAAGTACCGCCTACGCGAGAAATCTTTGCGCGTGGCTTGCCCGACGGGTGAACCACGGCGGACGGAAAAAGCCGCGCGTAATAGAAACTGAACTGCAGCGAAAGTGGCATACCGATGTGCCCATCGCGCCACATGACTTGTGCTTCCCAGATGGGATGGCCGATCTTTACTGGTTAAGCCTGAACAGGGGAGATAGTCCCGGTGCTTGAGGAACTATGGGCCTTTGAGGCCTGCGTTTTTTGAGGCGTGGGGAAGTTGCCCATCACTGCGGCACCTTAATATTAATCCAATTGGACCAAATTTTCGGGTGCGCCAATTCAACACGCACGTGGTATATACCGCCTTGACTCATATCGTACTGGCAGCTCAAGTTAATCGGCACCGCGTATTGGTAGACCACGCTGGGCTTGAGCGTGTAGCTTTTCTTCGGCAATTTTTTCGGCGGGTGCTTCAGTAACCATTTGCCGTAGGCGGTAAGCGGAACTTGCTTGTGATTCAGTATCACGATGTAGCGCGGCTTCGGATTTTTGACCAACACGCCGCCATTGTATTCGTCGGGGCCTTCGATCTTCATCGCCCTGAAGTCCAGCAGCCGGTTGCCGGTAAGCCGCAAGGAAGCGCCGCCTTGCAAATCGCCGCGGAGGAATACCCAAACGCCCACCGGCTGGGTTTTCCCGGCATCTTCAAAACCGCCCAGACAAACCTGCATTCCGCCGCGCCTTTTTGTCCATCGGCCTGGAGTGTTTATCGGCGACGGCTGCAATATCTTACCAACCGGCAGTTGTAATTCCGGCGGCTTGATCGTGACCTTCAACCAGTTGCTCCTAACCCGAATATTTCATCAGTGTAGTGGTTTGTGCGCTTGCGCATAGGCCTTGCACCCTGTAAAATCACGGTGTTTGAAGCGTTTTCGGATTTTGCAAGGAGGCAAGGCCATGTTGAC
>JAKAYZ010000203.1 GCA_021816165.1 Planctomycetota bacterium
TCCGGCCTCTATGGTTTTTCCAAGGCCGACCTCATCTGCCAAAAGTGCGCCCTTTGCGAGAGGTGAATTGAAGGCAAAAAGCGCGGCATCAACCTGATGGGGATTGAGATCAACCTGCGCACTGGCAACGGCGCCCGCCAGCTTATCCACACTGTCGGAAGAAAAGCGTCTCGTCAATTCATGCGCGAAATACTTGGCATGTACACCAGTGAAGCCGGGCTAAACCAGTTTCGCTCGGCCGAGACGGAGAAATTTCCGCATGTTACATTTTTTTTCAATGATTATCGCGAGCCACCCTTCCCGCATGAGGACCGGTCTATGGCTCCGAGTCCGAAGGTGTCAACCTACGACCAGAAGCCGGAGATGAGCGCGGCCGAGGTAACTGATATTGTGCTCAAAGCACTCGAGAGCCGGAAGTACGACCTGTTTGTTGTCAATTTTGCCAATGGAGATATGGTCGGCCACACCGGTAACCTGCAGGCCGCGA
Source organism: Planctomycetota bacterium (assembly GCA_021816165.1). The sequence goes on from JAKAYZ010000203.1 coordinate 488, forward strand.
TCAAGGCGGTGGAAACGGTTGATCAGGATGTTGGCAAACTGGTGGATAAAGTTAAACAGTTGGGGGGATCGGTCATTGTGACGGCCGACCACGGCAACTGTGAACAGATGTGGGACCCGAAAAACAACTGCCCCCACACCAGCCACACCACCTACGATGTGGAATTGATTGTGGTTGATGATCGCTACAAGGGGCATAAATTGCGCACCGGTGGTGCCCTGTGTGACGTGGCCCCTACACTGCTGGCCTTGATGGGGCTTGCCCAGCCGAAGGAAATGACCGGAAAGTCGCTGTTGACATCTTGATGAGCCATCAGCGATCAATCGCAAAATCATGGATACTTAATGAACACCGCCGTCGATGTAAATCAGCCTGATATGACTCAAGACGCCCGGTGGATGCGCCGTGCCCTTGAACTCGCTGAGATGGGGCGTGGATTTGTCGAGCCTAACCCGGTCGTCGGTGCCGTCATCGTTAAGGATGGAGTAGTGGTGGGCGAGGGCTGGCATGAAAAGTTCGGGGGTCCGCATGCGGAAATCCATGCCCTGAAAAACGCGGGATTAAAGGCGGCGGGTGCGATCGTCTATGTGACACTTGAACCCTGCTGCCATGTTGGCAAGACCGGGCCGTGCACGCAGGCCTTGATGGCGGCCAAGGTGGCGCGGGTTTCGGCGGCAGTGCTGGACCCCAATCCTCTGGTCGCAGGCCAAGGTCTGATGGAGCTTCACCACCACGGTGTGGCGGTGGCTGTGGGGGTATGCGCGCGGGAGGCCCGTCAAATTAATGCACCATTTTTCAAGTTCATCACCCAAAAACGGCCGTATGTGATTGCCAAATGGGCCCAGTCGATTGATGGGGCAATGGCGGATCGGTTTGGGGAATCAAAATGGATTTCATGTGCGGCATCGCGCCATGAGGTGCACCGTTTACGCGGCCGTGTTGATGCGGTGCTGGTGGGCATCCACACCGTTCTCGCCGACGACCCGCTACTAACCGCCCGGCCATCCGGTGACATCGATGTCCGCCGCCGGGCCTTACGCTGTGTGCTCGACACACACTGCCGCCTGCCGTCTCACAGCCAATTGGTGCAGACCGCCCGGGAATTTCCCGTGCTGCTGTTTCATGGACGGCAAATCGATGCGGCCGCATGGCAGCGCCGGGAACAATTGTCCCAGGCCGGCATTGAATGCGTCCCAATTGATGATGCTGTCAACGACGCCGATGGCTTGAACCTGGGTGCCGTACTTGATTACCTCGGAAGTCGATCCGTTACCAATCTGCTTGTTGAGGGGGGAAGCCGCCTGCTCGCTGCCCTTATGGGGCAACGCCTGGTCGATGAGGCGCACATTTATATTGCTCCGATGGTGGTTGCGGACCATCAGGCCCGGCGCATCAGCACGGATGGACAGGCTGTTCACCTGGCCGGGGCGGTACGCGGGACGGTGATGGCGCATGGCCTCTGCGGAGAGGACATCCGAATAATAATGCTATTTCAATAGGTGTATCGGGTGCGGCACAAAGCGACAGTCAGTTCGTCGGTGCTGCACCGGCGCGACCAGTTTTAATACCATCCAGGCGGCCATCGAGCGCTTTGAGATGGTCGTGAATTTTGCGGGCCAGCGCCGCGTTCATTGTCATATCGCCGAAGCGCAGCGCATAAAACATTTCCACAAGCCAGTGCGCCTCGGGCAGGTCCATACCGGTCACCAGAGTTAATTCACGCACATATTCCAGAGGGGTTTGCTCGGTATTGCGTTCTGACCCGAGGCGGCGCAAGGTATTCATAAGGTGGTCGACAAACGCCAAATCGCGCGCCATCTGCCGCTGCACCCGCGGATCGAACGTTTTCACAATTTGCGCCACCACCCCCTTGCGCCGGCCAAAACGCCGCGTAAGCCATACACCTCCCGCCAGCAGCAGGGCGGCCACAAGACCGGCCACAATTTTGCCCGGCAGGGATGTGCGAATAAGCTTTGCCGCGTGGCGCATCTGGATAATCAGGTCATGTCCAAACCCTGTGATGGTCTGCAGGCAGGCCTTGAAGAACAGGAACACCTTATGAATGATGCTCAGCCGCATGGTGTTATTAAATGCGATGATCGTCTGCAGCCACTGAAGCCGAATCCACTGTAAAAAATCGGTAAACTGACTGTACCAATGGATGGGCTGCTGCACACTCGTCAGGCTGCTGGCCGGCGAGGGATCATACGACACCCACCCGCGACCCGGTATCCATACCTGCACCCAGGCGTGGGCGAATTTCTGCCGGACGATGTAGTACCCAGCTATCGGGTTATAGTCACCGCCGTGGTAGCCGGTGACAATCCTGGCTGGAATGCCCACACTGCGGCAGAACATCACCATGGCGGAAGCAAAATATTCGCAATATCCGCCTATCTTTTTTTTGTTGATTAAAAAATCTTCGGTCGGGTCAATATGCGGGTTGACCGGTGTCATATCAAACGAATAGGCATAATTGGTTCGCAGATAGCTGCAGAAGCGGTTGGCGAGCAGGGTGTATACCCTGCCAATGTTCTTCGGTGTGACATGTTTCTTAAGCAGCGGCCCGGCAATCTTTTTGGCCATTGCGGCGATCGGCTTGGCGATGGGTGCCGAATAGATGCGCCGGTAGCCATTAAGTGAGGGAAACATGCTGTATTCAACCACCGATGGATAAAGCGACGGTTGCTGGGGACCGATCAACGCGGGGTTGTACTTGCGCGGGACACGGACGGAATAGTGCACGGCTGAATGCCCCGAACCCGTAAATATGAGTGTGCCGTCATTAAGGCGCGTCACCTCGGCCGAGCGGTCGGTTTTTATCTCCACCGAAGGCAACTGCCCAAACAACGTATCATCGGGCACATACCGCAGCGTGACGTGGTCCGTAATCATATCGTGGTGATGGTAGTCATTGGGATTGACCAGCTTAGTCCAATGTCCGGGCGAGAGGTGTAACGAGAGATAATTTTTGGTAGGGCTTGATGCCCGCACCCACTGATGCCGCTTTTGCAGGTACACCTCGAGGGTGGAACCCATAAAATAGGGCTGGTAACCTTCGTTGCCAATATTTTTTCCATTGCGCGTCACCCGTATTTCCGCGACGATGGCGTTGCTCTGGTGCAGATGGCCCAACTGCCCCAACGTGACCCGGTTGGTGAAACCGGTCTGAACCGAACTGCCACCGATGCGCCACTTGGCCAGAATGCCGGGCACCCCGGTCCGCGGAAAAAGCACGAATACTACACAGGCAAAGACGAACAAAAATACCGCTGCCGACCACGTGATGCGGCGCAAATCGCGTGCGATAACCCTTTCGTGTGCTGGATTGAGCATCATGTTATCCGGTGAGGCATTGCGCTTCACCGCCGACTGTGTCTCGGCCTGCAAATGAAAAATAAGGCTCAAATACAGCCCCAGACCCAGATAAAGCAGCAGAATGACTGCAAAGATGGGTGAAGTGGTCAAAATGGCACCCGAGAGTATCAGCAGAAGGCTTAAAATGAGGAGTTGGCCATAATCGCGGTTGGTTTTTTTTTCGAGTAATTTGCACAGGATCAGGCCGGTCATGAAGTGCCCCAGGCCCAGGAGCAAGTTGGGTTGATGATCGATCACCAGTTCCCAAAAGAGATACAACGCCACCAACAGGACGCCGACATTGATCATCCACCTTGGAAAGGGTGTGGCGTCGGACGATTCCACCAGCCACCAGCTCATGACCCACACCATGACCGACAGCGCCAGCAGGCCATAATCCATGGCTGCGTAGTTAAAGCCCAACAAACTCAGGAGAATAACCAGATAGGCCAAAAGCTTAAATCGATTGAGGAAGCGCATCGGCACTCATCCAGAAACTTGATGTTGTCCGCTCCGCCCGGGTACCGCGACACCGGCCTCGCATTAAGCGTTGGACGCCCATGGATTATCGGCTCAATGATATCACGGGCATAAACCCGATCTATCACCGGTATCGGCACAGTTATCGGGCACATCGCAGCGCCTGTTCATACTCGGACAGGCTTCCGGGTTCAAGTCGCTGCCGCGTGCTGCTCTTCCAACTTCCGCAGCGAAAGAGGCAGTTCAAAATGCATGTCTTCATCGGTTACATGGCGATGTTCTACCGTCGCGGCGTAGCGTTCCTCCAGCAATTTGACAATTTCCTGCACCAAGTCCTCCGGTGCCGATGCCCCGGCTGTAATCAGCACCGTGCCGACATCTTTGAACCAGGCGTGGTCTATATCGGTGGCATCGTCCACCAGATAGCCTTTGGTGCCCCGATTTTCGGCCATTTCCACCAACCGCTTTGAATTTGAACTATTTTGGCTGCCCACCACCAGCACCAAATCGCACTCGGGTGCCAATTTTTGCACGGCTGTTTGCCGATTCGTTGTCGCGTAGCAGATATCTTCCTTGGGTGGAGCCTGAATACGGGGAAACTTCACCTTGAGCGCTGCAATAATCTTGGATGCGTCGTCCAAACTTAGTGTCGTCTGCGTCAGGTACGCAATGCGATGATCGGCAGGAATTTCAATCTTTTCAACATCATCCACGCTTTCACATATGACGATGGAATCTGGCGCTTCGCCCAGCGTGCCGACAACCTCGTCATGATCAGCATGTCCGATGAGGATGATGGTAAATTTTTGCCGCGCGTAGCGGATCGCCTCGTTGTGAACTTTTGTCACGAGGGGACACGTGGCGTCAACCTGTACCAGCCCGCGTGCCGTGGCCCGCTGGCGAATTTCCGGCGATACACCGTGGGCACTGTACACAACGGTTGCCCCCTCTGGTACCTCGTCAATGGTATTGACAAACACCGCCCCCTGCCGGACAAAACGCTCGACCACATGCCGATTGTGAACAATTTCATGGTACACATAAACGGGCGCACCGCGCAATTCCAGCACCCGTTCCACACACTCGATGGCCATATTGACGCCGGCACAGAAGCCACGTGGATTCGCTAAAAGTATCTTCATAAACACCTACTCCGTGTATGATAAGGCGGTTGCCGGCTGGTTTGGTTCCGCCGCTGACCGTCCAGTGAACCGGGCGCGCCCTGAGGCACACGCCCAAAAGCTCCCGGCCAGCAATACTGACGC
>JAKAYZ010000204.1 GCA_021816165.1 Planctomycetota bacterium
GCATGGCACTTTTAGGATCGGTCCTGGGCTTTTTGCCGTTCAACTTCAACCCGGCAAGCATTTTTATGGGTGACACCGGCAGTATGTTTTTGGGCTTTGTCTGCGGAGCAATGATTTTGCTCTTTGGCAATGATGGCATCTTCCGTTGGTTCCTGGCGTCCGTGATCATCTTTGGGCTGCCCCTGCTCGATACGCTTTTGGCCATTGTTAGACGAAAATTGGCGGGGCGGCCAATCTTTTCGCCCGATGCCGGGCACTTTCATCACTTTTTGCTGAAACGTGGGATGTCGGTCAAAAAGGCAGCTTTGTTCAGCTACTTTATTGCGATTGTCTTTGTCGGGTTTGCATTTGTTATACTTCTGATACCCACCACCATGGCACTGGCGTTGTACATGGTTCTATTTGCGTGGTTGGTGATTGTGGCATTTAAGATCGGGATGGTATCGTGGAGCCCGAAGTCCGGTGCAGCCATGGAAATGCCTTCCAGCGCGCAAGCCCGCAGCGTTATCACCGCGCCACCGCTGGCGTCGACGGCCAGTGTCGATGCCGCACCAGCGCAATCCGATAAAAAGCCGCCCGATCCACCCATGCAAACCCGCGCCCGGACGGTTTGACCCTTGCCCCATAACCGCGGTACCGAGTGAGCGCAAAAAAATGGCAAAAGTCGAGCGAAGGAAACGCATGTTGGCGATGGATTAAGTCCGACATCATTCGCGACGCATGGCACGGTCCATCTGCCGCTTCGCATCGCGGTCTTTGATAGTTTGCCGCTTATCAAATTTGCTTTTGCCCTTGGCCAGCGCCAAGCGCACCTTGGCAAATCCGTGCTTGAAATAAATTTCCAATGGTACCAAGGTAAGGCCGGGCTGCTTGGCCAATTCCTGCGAAAGCCGCCGAATCTCGCGGCGATGGAGCAATAAATTACGCCAGCGTGTCGGGTCATGATTTAATCGATTCGCCTGCTCATATTCCTCAATGTGGCATCCTACCAGCACCACGTTGCGGCCCCGGATAATGGCGAATGAACCCGCCAACTGTACGCGGCCATTGCGGACCGACTTCACCTCGCTGCCGAGTAAGGCGATGCCCGCCTCCACCGTATCAAGCACTTCATAGTCAAAACGCGCCCGCCGGTTGTCGATGCGTGGTGAGAGCTTGCCATCATCATGCTGGTTGCTTTTTTTCTGGCTCTTAGCGCCCTTTTTCATTTGGGAGAGTATATGGCCAAGAATCGGGTTCGCCATATTGGCCAGATCCATGCCACGATCCGCCCCGCTGGCCGATGACCGCTGTGCCTTTTGGTACCGCCGCCCCAAATGTGACAGCGTCCCATATTAACGGCCAGAAATACCCTCCGTCGCGCGGCAAACCTGCTTGTGATGAGGTTGGCGGGTGTTATCGCGGCCAGCCGAACGCCATTTCCTTCCCACGCACAACCATTTTTGCTACAATCTGAATTATCGGAGGTAAGCCAGCAGAGCAAACGCTTTTTTAGACGGAGGAAACGTCCATGGCGGAGCTTTGCCCACGGCACGAACGGCATAAAATTAAATCGACATGGTTATCTGCTTTGGCAGTGGCTGGAGTTGCAGCGGCGATTGCCCCATCGGGCGTGGCCAGCGCGTTGGATATTTCCGGCGTGCTGCCGGTGGCGGTTGACCAGCCGCAGATTAACGCCATCATCACCAACCCTGCCACTGGAAACGTATTAACGACCAGTGGCGGTTATTCGGTGATTCAGGCATATCTCGATACGGGCACCAGCAGCATTGTGCTAAGCCACAGCACCTGGACGGGATTGGGCATTACCCAAAGCAGCAGCAACGGCCAAAATGTTGTGTTCAATGATGTGGCGATCGGCGGTACCACGCCATTTTATGTCTCAACCCCCTATGATATTTCCACGGCACCATTCAGTGTGAACACCGACCAGACCATCGGCGGTACCCCACCACCCATCAGCGCTTTCGGCAACACCATCGGTCCGGCGCAAATGGAACTTACTGAGCAGCCCAGCCCGCTTAGTTCGCTTACCGGTGCCACCGACATCATGGGGATGCCGGTCATGAATGGAAAAGTTACCGTGCTGGATCTAGGTCCGGCCAATAATTTTGCCAGCGTCAGCAATCCCGGGGAAACGGAATCTTACATCTACGCCCCGGGCACACCTTACAATCCGTCAGAAATTAATACTAATCCGGGTATTGTGCCAACCACTTATCAGGTCGGTCTGAGCTACGCATCTTTTCAGCAGTTCACCACCCAAACGCCTGCCGGGGCAGCAGGTCCTGTCTATGCCCCAAACCCGTTTATCGGGCCGAACCCCGTGGCGGCTTTTAATGGCCAAACCCAGACCAACGCCCCACCCGGCGTCACGATTGCATTTAATAACGCCACCGCCACCGGCAGTTTTTTGCTGGATACGGGTGCCCAGGCGTCGTTCATTTCGCAAGCGATGGCCAGCCAGGTCGGCGTTAAGTATGAGGCCGGCACCTACGGTACGGCCAACCCGGTTTTGGTATATGCATCCACCGGTAAGGTGGTTCCCAATCAGTTCACTATACCGTTGGGGGGTGCGGGTGGCAGTTCGCTTACGGCGGCCGGCTTTTATTTGAGTTCGCTTTCGCTTCAGACCAAACAGGGAACGACCATCACGTTTACGAACGCACCGGTGGAAGTGGTGGATGTTACCGTTACAGACCCGACAACGGGCAAGACGTTGACGCTTGCGGGCGACTTGGGGATGAATTTTTTTGAACCCAGCGGTACGGTGAATTTGAGCCAGGTGAATGGGGCGGCATTTAATTGGATGACGATTGATCAGCCCAATTCTCAACTTGGGCTGATACTGGCGGGTCAATCGCCCGTGCCTGAACCGGCCAGTTGGCTTCTGCTGCTTGGTGCCGCGAGTGCCGCAGCGATAGCCGCTCGACCGCTGCGGCTGAAAACACAACGTTGAATGGATCGCGCGGACGTGTCGCGCCTCGAATATCTTGCGTGGTGCTTCGGGCGCACTCTGGCCGCCAAGCCAGCGCCCGCCACCCGGCGAAGGCGCTAAACATAAATTGACGCAATTGGTGACGCGGATGTCACGACGAAGCTAACATCTTTCCGCGGCATTGCGTACTCCGGCACGCGCGTTCTGGGGGGACCGTGGCAACACGGGTTGATTTTCTCCCATGAGCGTGTTATCGTCCCAAATCGGCATTTAAGATTTACCCTAAGGCCGTTCGGCGGGCGTGTGTTTTGACACATTCGCTCGTGTCGGAACACTATCGTCGCTTTTTGCGTCACGCAGGGATGGATGAATGGCAGGCGTTTCGATGGAGTGCACACCTGCCGTAATCGTCCGTGGCATGTGTAATCCGGGTTGCCACTCCATTAGATGAAAGGACCGCATGATGAATAATTGCACCACCGGGAAATTCCGTGCCGCGGACCGCGAGCAGCGGCCCACTCGAGCGGCGGTTCGTCGCCGCCGGGCATTGTCAATAATGCTGGGGATAGTTGCGATCCCCTTTGCGGCGGGTATAGGAGGCGTGGCGCAGGCCCAACCGCAATTGTCGACCAATTGGGCCGGTTACACCGCGACCACCTCGGGCGGGAACGGATTTACCTCGATATCAGGCGGCTGGACCGTGCCGGCTATCACCAGCGGATCATCGTCCGGTGGGAGCTATTCCTCCATTTGGGTTGGTATCGATGGGATCGGTAATAATGCTCTGGAGCAGCTCGGTACCGAGGGTGACTATTATGGTGGTGCCGCCCACTACGACGCATGGTGGGAGATGATTCCCGCGCCGGAAACGCTTATTCCAAGCATGTCGGTGGCACCGGGTGATCGGATGTTCGCCAATGTCACATACATTGGCAGTGGCAAATTTGTTCTCAGTATTACGAATCTCACCACGAACACCAGTTTTAGTACTACGCAGACCAACACCTCGGCACCGCGTTCCTCCGCCGAATGGATAGCAGAAGCCACGACCGTCAATGGGACCATTGCCCCGGTGGCCGACTATGGCACGGTTAAATTTAATGATGCAACGGCTTCACTCAATGGCGGCAAACCCGAGCCAATCAGTTCACTTTCCGGTTATTCGCAGATACAGTTGTCTCCTTCATCGAGTTCTGATTTCGGTGCGTACCCATTTCCGCTGACGAATAACGGACAAAATTTTACGGTAACCGTCTCGCCACCGTCCGCGTCAACACTGGTTTGGTCGCCGACCGGTTCGGCCAGCGGCAGTGACAGTGCTGGAAACTGGGATACCACGACGACCAATTGGGTGGGTGCCAACGGCGCGGCCGCGTGGAAGTCTGCAGACTGGGCAGCGTTTGGCGCTGGCACCAGTGCCCCAACGACGGTGACACTTCAAGCCCCCATCTCGGCTGCAGGAATCGCCTTTAATGTTGGGGGGCCGATGACCGGAAATTATTACACGATCGCCGGCGCTTCCGCCAGTGATGTTCTCACGGTTACGGGTGGCGCAATTTTGGCCAACTCCAATGATGAGATATCCGCCCCCGTCGACTTTACCAATGGTTTGGTGCTGAGCGGGATCGGCACGCTGACCCTGAGCGGTAGTAACACCAACACGGTGGGGACCACCATCAACCCCGGGGCGTCTTTGCTGGCCAATGCAGCGGCAGCGTTTGGTGCTGCCAGTGTGCAGAATTTCGGTACGCTGGGGATTGACGGCAGCGTGGGATCGCTGACCATTCCCGCTGGCTACACCCAAGGCCAGACTGGTTCACTGGCAGTCCGAATAGATGGAAATCAGCCCGGGCAATTTGATCACTACACTGTCAATGGCACGGCCAATTTGACCGGAAACGTGGCAATCACACTTCAGAATGGTTACGTGCCCACCAGCGGAACAACGCTAAATATCCTCAGCGCCAATACCGTCACCGGCAATTTTTCATCGATTACACTCGGTTTTCACCCCATCGACCTGTTCGCCAGCACAGCGGCCACGTCAACAAATGTCAATCTTCTTTTCACGATCCAAATGCCATCGCTACTTCCGTACGCTTTGACCGCCAATCAGGCAGCCGTGGCCGAGTACCTCGACAGCACAGACGGCTATAACCCGTCGTCGCATCCATCGCAGGCGTATCTGCAATTGATAAACAATATCGGTAGCCAATACTCGGCGCAGCTCCCCGCCACGCTGGATATGCTTTCGCCGATTGACATGCAGGCGTTTCCGCAGGTGGCGGTGCAGAACGGCATTAATCTGGATCAGACCATCAGCGAACATCTATTAAATCTTGATAACGGGGCGCGTGGAATGGATGATTCGGGTTTTACGCTGCTCAATCCGGGCCAACAGGGCGGCGGCGCATTGGCGCTGGATCAAATGCTGCGTGACCAGTCGCAAATTGTTAATCTGGATGCCGGGTTGCCATCATATCTCAGGTATTCTGGTGTCGGTCCGCGAGGGCATTCATCCACCACAACTCCGTGGAGCGCTTTCATTACCGGTGCAGCCGAATTTGACAGCTACGCCGATACCAGCACCATTGGCAGTTCCAATATTACCACTGAAAACGCGACGATCGGCGGCGATTATGCACTGTTC
>JAKAYZ010000205.1 GCA_021816165.1 Planctomycetota bacterium
ATCGTTGTACAAAGGGATGTGATCCGTGACTGCCCTGGGCGAGCAGAGCCAGAAGGTTGAACCATCACCGGCCCAGATGATGGACTGGTATCGACAAATGGCCCTGATTCGGCAATTTGAGCTGCGTTGTGCGCAGTCTTACCAACAGCAGAAGATCGGCGGGTTCTGCCACTTATACGTGGGGCAGGAGGCGGTGGCCGTGGGCAGCATTGCCGCCGTGCGTCCCACGGATTACATCATTACGGCCTACCGGGACCATGGCCATGCGATTGCCCGGGGGATGGATTGCGAATCGCTGTTGGCGGAGCTTTATGGCAAGGCGTCCGGCTGTTCACACGGCAAGGGCGGGTCGATGCACTTTTTTGACCGGGAGAAAAACTTTTTCGGTGGCCACGCGATTGTGGCCGGTCATATCCCGCTGGCAGTAGGGCTGGGCTGGGCGATCAAGTACCGCAAGGAAGATGGTGTGGTGCTGTGCTATTTCGGGGATGGAGCGATGAACCAGGGGGCCTTTCATGAGGCGTTGAACCTGGCGGGACTTTTCAAACTGCCAATAATTTTCATGGTGGAGAATAACGGCTACGGCATGGGCACCCATGTGCAGCGGGCGTCGGCGGTGGTGGAACTCAAGCTGCGTACCGGAGATGCCTATGGGATTCCGGGCAAACATGTGGATGGAATGGATTGCCTGGCGATGTACGAGATGACGCTGGCGGCGGCGCAGTATTGCCGGGCGGGCCATGGGGCCTTGTTTATAGAGGTTAAAACCTATCGGTATCGGGGGCACAGCATGTCGGACCCGCAGAAGTACCGCACACGGGAAGAGGTGGCCGGTTATCAGGAACACGATCCGATTGGTCGGCTGGAAAAGCTGATGCGTGCGAAAAACCTGCTTGATGACGCCAAGGTTCAGGCGATTAATAACGAAATTCACGCCCACGTGGAAGAGGCCCACCACCGGGCGGATGCGGCCCCGTTTCCCCAGACCCAAGATGTCTGGAAGGATGTTTACGCCAATCCTTATGGTCCTTACCAGCTTTGATGCGGACGCGGGTGGCGGCCGGGTGGTGGCAATATTTGTCCGTCCAGGAGATTACGTTTCATGCCGGAAATTCAATTTAGAGAAGCTCTCAACCAGGCCATGTGCGAGGAAATGGACCGCGATCCGGATGTATTTTTGATCGGGGAGGAAGTGGCGGAGTATGATGGAGCGTACAAAGTTTCCCAGGGGATGCTGGCCCGCTATGGTCCCATGCGGGTGGTGGATTCACCGATTTCGGAAGCGGGTTTCGCGGGGTTGGGCGTGGGGGCGGCCATGGTGGGGATGAGGCCCATTGTGGAATTCATGACTTTTTCTTTTTCTCTGGTGGCGTTTGATCAGGTGGTGAACAACGCTCCCAAAATGCGGTACATGTCGGGTGGGCAGTTCAAAGTCCCCATTGTTTTCCGCGGGATTTCCGGAGCGGGCCAGCAGCTCGCGGCGACCCATTCCTGGACGGTCGATGCCCTTTATGCCCATGTGCCGGGGTTAAAAGTGGTGGTGCCCACCACACCCTACGAAGCCAAGGGGCTTTTGAAAACCGCGATACGTGATGACGATCCGGTGATTTTTCTGGAAAATGAAGCCATGTATGGCCACCGCGGCGAAGTGCCGACGGAGGAATATCTGCTGCCCTTTGGCCAGGCGGATATCAAGCGTGAAGGTTCGCACTGTACCATTGTCGCCTGGGGACACGGTTGCCTGACGGCCATGGCTGCGGCGGAGCAATTGCACAAGGACCATGGCATTGAAGTGGAAATTGTTGATCCGCGTTCACTGCGGCCCCTGGATATTGAAACGATTGCGGCCTCGGTGAAAAAGACCGGCTGCTGCGTTACCGTTGAAGAGGGTTATCCAACGTGCGGAATGGGGGCGGAAATCACCGCGCAGGTGCAGGAAAAGTGTTTTGACGATTTGGACCATCACATCATCCGCGTGGGGTCGCTGGATGTGCCGATGCCGTACAGCAAGGTACTGCTCAACCATGTGGTGCCGGGCGCCCAGCGCGTGGTGGACGCGGTCAAGCAGGCGGTTTATTTTCAAGGGTAGCAAGGCTATTGGCGCGGACTTGCGGGAACACGACCATTCCACACGATAAGACCAGTTCATCAGCGGCCGGGGTAGAGGGCCAGAACATTTCATTGTCCATGCTGGAAAGAGTTTTTACGCTGGCCAAAGCGAAAATTCTGCGCGTGGAAAACAGTTGGAATCACCGGCAGGGAGCTCCGGTTTTTACGGTTCGTGGGAAGTACCAGGCCCGCGCCTGGACGCAGTGGACCCAGGGCTTTGAGTTCGGCATGGCCCTGCTGGCGTTTGACGCCACAGGTGATCAATCGCTGTTGGCCGGGGCGATGGCTAACATCCGCCGGTTTATGCCGGCACATGTGTCGCACCAGGGCGTGCATGATCATGGGTTTAACAATATCAGCACCTATGGCCACGGGCGGCGGCTGATGCGGGAAGGCAAAATCCCGCACAATGCGGCGGAAATGGAGCTGCTGGAATTGGCCCTCAAGGCCAGCGGCGCGGTTCAGGCCATGCGCTGGACCGCCATACCATCAGACCCCGCTGGGGCACCGGCGCGGCGCGATTCGGGCTATATTTATTCCTTTAACGGGCCGCATTCGCTGTTCAGTGATACCATTCGATCGGTGCGATCTTTGGTGCTTGCGTGGCAACTTGGCCATAGCCTCCAGAGTGAAAATGATGTGGCCATCAACCTGTTGGCGCGGGCCTTGCAGCATGGCCTGAACACGGCCCGGTTCAACGTCTATTATGGGCAGGGCCGCGATGCGTACGATACCGAGCCGGGACGGGTGGCCCATGAATCCATCTTCAATATCAACGATGGTCGATACCGCTGCCCTTCTTCGCAGCAGGGCTACTCGCCATTTACCACCTGGACGCGGGGACTGGCGTGGATCTTGCTGGGGTTTGCCGAGGAATTGGAATTTCTGGCCAGACTGGATAACAGTACGTGGCGGCTGCTGGGGCCGCTGGTGTTGCCCGGCCGGGCGGCGGCCACCGTGCGGGCCATGGTGACCGATGCGTTTCTTGGTGCCGCCCAAGCCACGGCGGATTGGTACATAAGCCACAGTTTTGCCGATGGCATGGTGTATTGGGACTCCGGCGCGCCGAATGTGCCGCGGCCGGTGGTTTACGCGGGTACCACGGTGGATCCATGGACTGCGCCGGAACCGATTGATTCCAGTGCTGCGGCCATCGCCGGCCAGGGGTTTTTGCGTTTGGCAAAGTATCTTCATGGCTCCCAACCGCGGGCTGCGGCCCGCTATGCGGCCATGGCTCAGCGCATCGCCGTCACCCTGTTTTCCGAGCCTTACCTAAGCACTTCCGCTGGCCATCAGGGGTTGATTTTGCACAGCGTGTACCATCGGCCCAACGGGTGGGATTACATTCCGCCCGGCCGCAAAATTCCCTGCGGCGAAAGCAGTATGTGGGGGGATTATCACGCCCTGGAACTGGCCCTGCTGCTGCTGCGTGAGCACACCGGCGGCAAATACGTAACGTTTTTTGACTAGAAGCCTGGCGGCGGCGGTTCATGGCATAAACACGCCCCGCCTGCGACCGTAAGGGGGCCAGGGTACTCGTTGCCGATAAACTTAAACTTGATGAGTCGCCAATTTCAAGTGGCAATATTTCTCGGCCGCCTGGTAATGCCGAACGTTATTGGTCAGCAATGCGATATTATAACGGATGGCGGTGGCCGCGATCCATGCGTCGCCGGCGGAGATGGTCTGCCCCTTTTTTTGGCATTCCCCGGTTACCTGCGCCCAAGCCCACGCCAAATCGCGATGATAGGGGACGACAATGCACTTACGCAGTTCGGATTCCAACCGGGCGATTTGTTTCGATTGCCAATTCCGCACAACGGTCCACTTGAAAAGCTCCGCAACAGTTTGAAATGACAACACGATCTGGCAGTCACCTAGAAGCTCGATAAAACGCGGTGCCTCTTGGCTGTTCTTGAATAAGAAGCTCAATACATCAGTATCGACGACGATGCGGGTCATCGGTGGAGCTCCGCGTCCTGATCGCGCCATTGCCGGAAGGCGACAGCAAAACCGTCGTCAAGGTCCTCGGGTGGCCAGGCACCGCTGATGCTGGCAACGTCTACTGCCGCGGGGACGTTCTGCGCCATGGCGAGCTGATCGAGCGAGTGCGCCCGCCAAAATCCATTGATGCCGTCAACAAGCTCGCCTCTTTGGGCGTTCAGGCCCCGCCACCGAATAATAATTGGCTCAGGGCCACTGGGGCGGCGCGCCGCCCCTTCAATGGGAGCCGGCGGGTCGTCGGAATAAGCGGGGCCCAACGGCTCAAATGGAAATTGTCCCACAACCTTGTAGTGCGTAAGTGTATTAACAGCAGTCATCACAACGTACCTCACGGATCATATTGTCGGCTCCAGCAGGGCAATCGTTTCCGGCTTTAGTATATCAAAAAAAAGTTCGTGGTTGGAATCATGCGCGGCGCCTAGCCGTGGTTCAAATCCGTTCCAGAATGGCCCCGATGGCGCGGGAAAAATGGTATCAATATCCATAAGAAGCCCTTCCGCAGTCGTAGAACCAGTTTGCACCTGTGCCGGGGCCAGCAGGGTGATGACCTGAATAAACTCGCCAGTGGCTATCTGCGACCGCACCTGCAGGGGTGAAAGGCCAAGATTATGGTTCGCCACCATGAAGGACCCTTTAAGCGGGCTTAGGTAGTCCGGGGCGCAGGCGGGAATCAGGTTCACATATTTCAACGAAAAACGTTCTATTGCCTCAATCAATCCGGTCGGCCGCACAACCTCGACGAGGTTCATAATCTCCGGCTTAAACTTTTCCCAACCGGCGTATGGCCGCCGACAATTTAACGCAATCGCACGCGGTCCGACCTGAATGTCGTAGCACGCATTTTCCTCTATACCGCTGGAGCGGAACATCGGCGTATAATTCAGAATTGGCTGTTGCATTCGGGCGGCAAGCGGGATGTCGGCGGCGGGTAACCGCACAGGCGGGTTAAAACGATTCCGCATGTGATCGTAGATAATTCCAGAAAGCAGGTTTTCGGCCGTTTCAGCGGTGCTTTGGAAGCGCAACTCCCACACCGCCTCGAGCAGAGGCTCTTTCCCCAGGCGCCTGGGTGTTGTTTTTTTTGTCTGCGGCAGCATAGGTACTTCCTATTTTTTTTTCCAGCCTTGGTATTCTATCGGACTTTTTAGAACATGCGAGTTCTATCCAGATTAACGGGCCGATCCGGTAGATTACACCGATCACGGGCTACGCGGGTGAGTGGCGCGGGGGAATTGAACTACCACACTCCCGCAGAACCGGACGGGAGCGTCTCGGCTCGCCGGGATCGCATCATCCCTATCGCGTGTGCACGCCGACGCGGCTTGAGAACGGTTGGTCCTTGGTCATTGCCCACTCTTTGCCGGGGCAGGTCGAACTGCTTTGCAACCTGACTCTGCCGTCGGATTGCCAGAGGCCTACTTTCATCTTGTACACCGCTTCTCCTGTTCACACGGTGCGAGCCGCTTTTAAAAACT
>JAKAYZ010000206.1 GCA_021816165.1 Planctomycetota bacterium
GTGTCCAGGATGAAGTGCTGGAGCAATTGCTGATTGGCATCTTCGCACGCGGACATTGCCTGCTGGAAGGCGTACCGGGTCTGGCCAAGACGCTGTTGATCAGCACGGTGGCCCGCTGCCTGGAATTGTCCTTCCGCCGGATCCAGTTTACGCCGGATTTGATGCCCTCAGATATTCTGGGCACCGAAGTGCTACAGGAAGATCCAACCACGCGGCAACGGCAATTCAAGTTCATGCGCGGGCCGATTTTTGCGAACCTGGTTCTGGCTGATGAAATCAACCGTACCCCGCCCAAGACACAGGCGGCTTTGCTGGAAGCCATGCAGGAACGTTGCGTATCGCTGGGTAATGAGGTGTACAAGCTGGATCAGCCGTTCTTTGTGCTGGCCACGCAAAACCCGATTGAACAGGAAGGAACCTATCCACTGCCGGAAGCCCAGTTGGACCGGTTCCTGTTTAAGATTTTCGTGTCCTATCCGGGGGATGCGGAGGAAATGGAAATTGTGCGGCGGGTGGCCAGCCCGGTGATGCGCGAACGGGAAAAGAGCCTGGCGCACATCATGAGCGGCGCGACGGTCATGCAGGTGCAGGACTTGGTATTGCGGGTTCCGGTGGCGGAACAGATTCTGACCTACGCCAAGAACATCGCGCGCGCGACACGGCCCAAACAGCCGGAAGCGCCGGAATTCATCCGGCAATGGGTCAGCTGGGGCGCGGGACCCCGGGCGACGATCAACCTTATTCTTGCGGCCAAGGCCCGCGCGGTGCTGCATGGCAAATTCGCGGTTACCTGGGAAGACGTGGCGGCGGTGGCCCCGCCGGTGCTGCGCCACCGCATCAGCTGCAACTATACCGCCAGCGCGGAGGATATTACCACCGATAAGGTGATCGAAAAACTACTGGGCACGATTGCCAAGGGCTGAGAGCTGAGCCTGCCTGGCCGGCCCGGACCGCAGATGAGGCCGGAACAACCTTCCTGCGGAAGCTGTGTTGACTTTGATAGATTACGATGGCTGAATACTTAAACGCCCGAATGCTTGCGAAGATATCGCGGCTCGATCTGCGCGCTAAATACGTAGTCGAAGGATTCATTTCAGGCATGCACAAAAGCCCGTACCGCGGGCATTCGGTGGAGTTCGCCCAGCACCGCGGGTATGTGCCCGGCGATGACCTGCGCCACCTGGACTGGAAAGTATGGGGCAAAAGCGAACGCTATTACATTAAGCAGTATGAAGCCGAAACCAACCTGGTTACAACCATATTGCTGGACGTTTCGGAGTCGATGGCTTATCGCGGAAAGGCTGCTGCGGAAGGGCTTTCCAAGCTGGACTATGCCAAGCTTGCCGCGGCCGCCTTGTCCTACTTTGTACTGCAGCAATCCGACGCGGTGGCCATGGGCGTATTTGCGGAACAGATGCAAGATTTCGCACCACGCTCCACGCGACTGGTGCATATCAACCGTATCTGCCAGATGCTCGACAATGCTTCGCCCGGTGGAAATACGAATGTATCGGCCATACTCCATAAGGTGGCGGCGGAGACACCGCGGCGCGGCATTATTTTTCTGATCAGCGACCTCTTTGAAGATGCCGACGCCTTGCTGGGGGCTTTGGGCCACCTGCGGCACATCGGGCATGAAGTAGTGGTGATGCAGGTTCTGGATAATGACGAACTGGAGTTCCCTTTTGCCGGCATGACGCAATTTCGAGGCTTGGAACTGCCGGCGCGGGTTCTGTGCAATCCACGGGCGATCAAAAAGGCGTATCTGGAAGCGCTGCAGCGTCATGAAACGCGGGTGCGGGCGGCGTGCCAGCGCAATGGGGTCGATTATTTCCTGGCGAATACAAAAACCCCGGTGGATGTGGCGCTGGTGGCGTATCTGGCCAAGCGTCAGCAGATGGCCGGCGCCGGCGTGCGGCGCGGCGCGATGGGCTGACGCACGCACCATGGCCCGGTGCGGACCGGCTCGGATGGGATCGGGATTATCCGCCGGTGGCCGCAGGGTAGCAGCGCCGGAATGTGCTTGCCGCGGGCCGGCCGGATTGGTAACAGGATGAGGCGTTAACGATGACCTTTCTGGATGAAGCATTGCTGGGGTTCATGGCTTTGGCGGCCATTCCCATCATTATTCATCTGCTCAACCGCCGCAACTTCAAGATCGTGGATTGGGCGGCCATCCGCTTTCTGCTGGAATCCATGCAGAAAAACTCGCGCCGCCTGCAGTTGCGCGACCTGATTCTGCTGCTGCTGCGGACACTGGCCATTCTACTGGTGGTGCTGGCAATCGCCCGGCCGTTGTTATCGGCGGGTTCTCTGTTGCCGGGCGGCGGCGGAGCCAACGCCGTGATTCTGCTGGACAACAGCATGTCCATGAATGTGCGTCACGGTGCCACCACCCGTTTTGCCGCGGCCCAAGGCCAGGCCGAACACCTTGTGAGCAACCTGCCGCGCGGTTCGCGCGTGGCGGTGATCACCTTCAACAGCACCCACCGCACGATCGCCCAGCCCACCTCGGACCTGATGTTTGCCCGCGATGCCATCCGGCGGGCCAAGCCCACAGATGGCGGCACGGACCTGCTTGGCGCGCTGACGAAGGCGGAAAATGTGCTCCAGCGGATGCATGGTGCCGGCGTGATTTATATTATTTCGGACATGCAACGCAACGCCTTCCCATTGCCGCACAGCGCGGCATGGCCACAGTGGACCAGCCTGCTGGCCCGGTTGCATGCGCGGCATGATCAGGTGGTAGCGATGAAGATAGGCCGCCACGTTCCGGCCATTGTCTCCATTCAACATCTAAAACTCGTTGATCCGCTGGTGCATGCCGGCACGCTGGCATCCGTGGTTGTCACCGTGGTCAATCACGGCCCGGTACCGGCCCAGGACGTTGGACTAAGCCTGTATTCTGCCAGTGGCAGCGGAAAGCTGGTGAAGGTGGCCGCAACCGTGATTCCGCGAGTTGTGCAGCAGACGCAAGTTACGCTGTCTGCACGCCTGTCCGGAGCGAGAACCAATCGCCTGGTGGCACGCTTAAGTCCGCAGGCGTTGCCGCCGGCGGCAGTGCGCCGGTTGGCCACGCCGGTGGTCAAGCACCTGCGCGTGCTATTGGTTGATGGCGGCAATCCCAACCCGCAGGGAGCAGATCAAGGGGTGGATGGGGCACTATTCCTGCGCACGGCCATTGCACCAAGGGCAGCCCCCGTGCGCGCAGGGGGTCAGACGCCGGGAAGTGGGCTGTTTGGCGTACGCACAATCCGCATCGGCCAGATTGGCCGGGTGTCCATAGGCCATTATCAGGCGATTATTCTCAGCAATGTGGCGGAGGTACAAGCACGGTGGGCCGTCGCCCTGCACAGGTTTGTCCAGCAGGGAGGGGCGATGCTGATCTTTGCCGGGCCGCACGTGCAACCGGAGAACTACCGGACTGTACTGCTGGCCAAGGCGGGGCTGCTGCCGGCAGCGCTCACGAAAATCACGTTGCTGCAGGCCGCAGGACGAGCGGGCCTGAACCTGCAGGTTACCGATCTGTCCAACCCTATTTTTTCATTTTTTAAATCGCAGGCCAATCGCACCTTTCTCCTGCAACCGGTATTCACGAAAGCATTTGGAACACTTGAGCCGGGGAAACCGGCAGATGGCGGCGCAGCGTCACCGGGCGGTAGCCAGGCTGCGAAAAAACCTGCGGCGGGATTGGTGATCGCCCGGTTCTCCAATGGTATGCCCGCGGTGGTGACGCGGAGCGTTGGCCACGGGATGGTGGTGCTTTTCACGACATCCGCCGGAAAACAATGGTCGAATTTCCCTTTAACCCCGGCATTTGTGATGCTGGTTCGCCGCACCTTGTTGTATGCGGTGCTCAACGGCCGACCGCAGCTCAACGGTACCGTTGGGACGCCCCTGGGGGTGCCCGTGCCGACGCGCCTTTCCACCGTGCAATTCATAGAGCGTGGGCCGGGCGGAGAAACGCATGCGGTGTCGCCAACAGTATTAGCCAACGGCCGGACGACGGTGGCGCTGGCGCATGTGCGGCTGGCGGGGTTTTACAGCTTGGCGCACGGGCCGCTGGCGTACCATTTTGCCGTTAACCCGCCGGCCGGGGCGGCCAACTTGCAGGCGTTTTCCAAATCGCAGGTGCGTGCGGCGTTTCCGGGCGTCAAGGTGACGGTGGTTTCGGGTCGCTCCGCCGGGGTGCTGTCGGGTGCTGCGGGAATGCCATTGTGGCCGGTCTTTCTGGGGCTGGCGGTAGCGTGCTTACTCGCCGAGTCAAGCTTGGCACTGTATTGGGCACCGGAGGAACACGCTTGATCAGTGCATTATTGGATATCCTTTTCTTTCATTGGGGCGCCTTCGGACATGCGACGGCGATTCGCTTTCCGCACCTGGCCACGGCGCTGGACCGTTTTCTGTTCCTGCTGGCCGGGGCGGTGGCGGTCGGCCTGGTGATATGGTTTTATCGGCGGGAACCGGCGTTCGTATCCCCGCGGCGCAAAGCTTTTCTGATGGGCCTGCGGATTGCCTCGGCGTTGCTGCTGCTGTATATCGCCACGGGGGCATTCGTCATTGTGGCCCACGTGCAGCGGCACAAAGGGGTTCTGGCGGTGCTGGTGGACAGTTCGGCCTCCATGGGTTTTGTGGAGCACCCAGCATCAAACCGAGAGGAACGCAACGTTACTGAAATACTGGGCCATGCCGCATCGGGCGGCATTTCACGCACGGTGATGTTGCGCGGTGCGTTTGCCAATGCCGAGGAAAGGCCGGCGCCGCAGTTGGACAAACACTTTCACGTCCGTGCTTATACGTTTGGCCAGAGTGCCACGGTGGTGCCGCTGGCTACTTCCGCGGCGAACGGTGGGGCCAACTGGATGGCCAAGTTGCCGCCGCCTACGCAGGACGCGACGCAACTTGGCGCGGCCATAGCCGCAGCGGCGCGGCGGCAGCGCGGACGGCGACTGGCTGGTATCGTGGTGTTTACGGACGGCGGCTGGAACCGCGGTGAAAACCCAGTGGTGGCGGCGCGGGCGGCTCATGTGCCGGTGTATACCATCGGCGTGGGTCTGCCACCGAGCCGCGATGTATCAATTCCGTATATTTCCTGCAATTCAATCGTCTTTAAGAATGACAGCTTTCCGCTGCTGGTGCGTATCCGGAATCGTGGGTACGTGGGGCAGTCCGCGGTTTTAACTATTACCAGCATCAACAGCCGCGGCCGCCGCGAGGTGGTCAAGCGGCGCACCATTACCCTGGGCAATAATGGTGAAACCACCCGTATTGTGCATATCCTGCCGACGCACGCCGGATTGTACACGTATGAAGCCGCGCTGGCCGCCATGCCCGGTGAAGTGAATACGGCGAACAACCAGTATTTCCGGCACAATGTGCAGGTGATCGATAAGAAAATGCGGGTCCTGCTGGTGGACACCATGCCGGGGTGGAATTTCCGGTATATCCGGACGGTGATTTCCCAGAACCGCCGGCGCATGACCGGAACCATATACCTGCGGTACGGGACGCGTATCGGCCGCAGCATGCGCATGATCCATCATTTCCCAACGACGGCCAAGCAGTTGAACCAGTATGACGC
>JAKAYZ010000207.1 GCA_021816165.1 Planctomycetota bacterium
GATGGAAAGCTTGGACCGGCTGCAGACGGATTACCTGGACATTTACATGATGCACCGGGACAACCCGGACATTCCGGTGGGCGAATTTGTGGACGTGTTGAATATGCACCTTCGTAAGAAACGTATCCGGTCTTTTGGTGGATCCAACTGGTCGTTGGCCAGGGTGGATGCGTTTAATCGGTACGCAGCCAAAAAGGGATTGCGTGGATTTGCCGCGGTAAGCAATAATTTCAGCCTGGCGGAGATGTTGGATCCGATATGGGGAGGCTGCATTGCCGCGTCGGATGCCAAATCGCGGGCGTGGTTTACCAAAACGCAAATGCCGTTGATGCCGTGGAGCAGCCAAGCCCGTGGATTTTTTACGGAGCGATCCAGTCCGACCAATAAATCGGATGCGGAGCTGGTGCGCTGCTGGTATTCCAAGGATAACTTCGCCCGGAAGAAACGGGCGGTCACGCTGGCCGCAGACAAAGGGGCTTCGCCGATTGTCATTGCACTGGATTATGTTTTATGTCAGCCGTTCCCGACATTTCCGCTGATCGGCCCATGGAATGTCTCGGAGACTGCCGGTAGTTTCGAGGCGTTGAGGATTCAACTTACGCCCGAGGAAGTGCAGTGGCTTAATCTGGAAAAATAACCGGTGGGGCCTGGAGATAACCAGCGGCACCCGCGGGTGGATGGGGGCGAAAAAGTTGGCGCTGGGCTTGAAGGCAGGACTGCCGGGTGGCCTGCGGATGTGGTGGTGGTGATTGCAAGGCTGCGCGATCCCGTGCCCGGAGATCCGGGAGCGATCGCCGGGTGCTGGGACCAGGTTGCAACGCGGATCTTTTGGTCTGTTACAAGATTTTGTTGCCCCAGCCATGCCCCTCAGGCGGTGGGTGATGGGGGTGCGGCCAGAGTGGCGGCAGCTGGAGCTTGGGATGTCGGGCTGGATGCGGCCGGGGTGGGCATGGCGGCGGCCTGCACAATCAAGACGGCGCAATGGGCTTGGTCGGCGACGGACTGCTGCGATCTTCCCAGCAATTTGTGGTGCAGCTGCCATTGGGGAGCAATGCCCAGAATAATCAGATCGTAATTGCGCGATTCCCGCACCACCACTTCGGTCGGCGAATCGTTTTCCATGACTTGGAAGTGAATCTGATTGGCGGCTCCGGTCGAAGAGATATGACGGTCCACCAGCGATTGTACGCCGCTGTTTTTGGACGACCCGGCTTTTGACGTGCCGGGTTTTACCACATGCAGGATCGTGACGCGCAGATCATGGTTGCGGCCGAGACGATCCGCGGCGATCAAAGCCCCGATATCCTGCGGCTCACCCAGGTACGGCACCATGACGCGGCGAATTTCAGACATTTCCCTGGCCGTAAGGATGGCGACATTGCGGTGTGCATCCCGCAGGACCTCATCGGCCAGACTGCCCAGGGGTGCCGATGAAAACAGGCCGCGGTGGCCGCCCAGCAGTATCCACTGGGCCTGATAGTGTGCGGCGTTGAAACAGATGTCGCGGCCAAAATCGCGGCTGACCAAGCTCATGGCATTGACGGGAATTTTTAAGGCAGCGGCCTGCTGAATGGCGATCTCAACCGGATCCCGCGGCGGATGGAGCAGTTTTTGCCGCTGTTCGTGTTCATCCGGATGATCCAGATGCAGAGCCAGAATGCGGCCCGGATCACCTGCCAGGAGCAACGCCCCGATACGGGTGAGGGTGGCTGCGGTGAGGGGGGAGGAAAGCATGGTTAGAATACGGGTTTCACCCGGGGTGGTTGCGGGTACTTCGGCGGCAGCGTCCCGCCGCTGGCGTGCCGGCGAGTAGCAGAGGTACAGTAGAGGCGTGGTGGTAAAGGTGGTGGCAATGGCCATGATCACCATGATGGCAAACATGGCCGGCGAAAGTACGTGCAGGCTCAAGCCGATGTTGAGCACGATCAGTTCAATGAGGCCGCGGGCATTCATCAGTGCTCCCAAGGCGCCGGATTGCCGCCAGGTAAGGCCGGCGAATTTGGCCGCCAGCGAAGAGAAGGCGAGTTTAGCAACACTGGCCACCAGCAGCACAATCAGGCAGATTTTCCACAGGTGCCAGGTGTCCAGCAGCCCCATTTGGGTACGCAGACCGGTGTAGACAAAAAAGATCGGCAGCAGCAAAAGCAGCACCAAGTCCTCGAGTTTGTCGGTGACATGGCGCACGAAACGACCTTCGGCAGGCATGGCCGCGCCCAGGAGAAAGCCGCCGAAAATAGCCTGAATGCCGATCCACTCGGTGATGCAGGCGGAAAGGAGCAACAGCAGCAGGATGAGCGCCAGGGTATCGCGGGATACGTAACCGCGGCGTTCATAAACCACCTGGAGGGGGCGCAGAAGTTTGGGCATCACGACTAACATAAAAGCGCCAAAGCAGAGTGTCCATATCACTGTCATCGCGGCTGAGGCCAGCGGATACTCCGCTTTGTGCGTGCCAAGTCCGAGGCTGGTGCACACGGCGATGACCAGGGCCAGCAGGCACCAGCCGATGACATCATTGAAGGCGCCGCAGGCCAGAGAAAATGCACCCAGCCGGGTGCGCTGAAGATTTCGTTCCGCGATGATTCTGGCCAATACCGGGAAGGCAGTAATGCACATGGCCGTGCCGATAAAAAGCGTAAACACGAATTCGTTGTTGACTGGGCCGTGCAGCGTGGGAAACAAAATAATGCCCAGAATAATGCCCGCCACCAAAGGACCGGCCAAACTCGACATTCCCGCGATCAACACCGCCTTGCCCTGATTGCGCAGCAGTTTGGGGTCCAGTTCCAGTCCGACCAGAAACATGAAGAGCACCACCCCGAGCTGACTGAGGATATTGAGATCGGGATACGGATCGCTGCCAGCATGGGCCGGAAAGAGCAGTTTGAGCCACACGCCGTGAGACAGCAGACCGAGAACGGAGGGGCCTAAGACGATCCCCGCCAGCATTTCGCCGACCACTCGCGGCTGGCCTATAAAACGCATCGCGGATCCAAGCAACCTTGCGGCCAGCAGGATAATGGCAATTTGCAACAGAAGTTGTTCGAGGCTGTCTCGCATAAAACACCAGTCGGAGTGGTTGCAATGTCCTGTTGGGGGGCGCGGTTCCAAGGCCGAGGCGGGCCAGTCCGACCATGTTGAACAGAGGTCCGATGGTGGGCCGAATCCGTGGCACGGCAACCTGCCAACCATAGAACGGCCTCCCGCGGAGGCGTATTGCATTATACCGGTTTGCCTTCCCGTCGCCAGGCATTGATGATGCGGCGCGGCGTCGAGATGTGGTTCCGGCTATTGTCGATCTATAGACTTCATGCTGGCCGAATCCTTATGAGATCCAGGGGAAATCGATGGGGAGAAGGACCGCAGGACCAGCACCGGCGATCGCCATTGGCAGTATATTGCCGGGGCGATTATGTTATGCCCGCATGAACGACTTACCCGATAACGTGGCGACTGTGCTAACACCTCCTGGCGTGGGAGCGATTGCGGTATTGGCGGTGGCGGGGCCGGGGGCGGCGGTGGCTGTGGCCGGCCTCACCGGGCGAAACGCCCCTTTCGATATGCTACGCACCTACCTGGTGAAGTTTATGGACCAGGGGGAATCGTTGGATCAAGGAATTGTAATTCGCCGCGCCGCCGATATTTTTGAAATTCATGTGCATGGGGGCACGGCGGTGGTGGAATCCATCCTGGCGGCGTTGGCACGCCACGGTATGCCGACGATCCCGGCGGAAAAGGTGCCTGGGCGGCTGCGCGGCTTCGGGACTGATGACCCGGACTCCGCGATCGGCGCCGAAATTCTAACTGCTTTGCCGGCAGCGACGTCGGTTGGTGGCGTTCGCTTGCTGCTGGGGCAGCGGCAGGCGGGAATTTCCGCGTGGGCCGCCGAAAATATCGAGCGGATGCAACAGGCCGCCAGCGAGGCACAAGTCACTCATTTATTGTGGCAAATGTCCACCCAAGCCCAGTGGATGTTGGTCCGCCAACACACACTGCGGCATATGGCAACTCCGCCGCGGATCGCTATTGTTGGCCCGCCCAACGCGGGCAAATCCACACTCGCCAATATCCTTATTGGACGTCCGCGCAGCATAACTCATGATCAGCCGGGTACCACACGCGACTGGATTGACACGGCGGCGCAAATTGGCCAAGCGAACCTTACAGTGTCCATTGTGCTGGTGGATACCGCCGGAGTGCGAGCCACCACCGATGACCCCATTGAAATCCAGGCGATGGCCCGCACGCATCAACAGGCCAAACTGGCCGAGGTGATTGTTTTTGTGGTGGATGGCACCGGTGCGATAGACCAAGCCACCTGCGACTGGCTGGAAGATTTAATCCATCCGTCCCGGCAGCGGTTTTGTCCGGTGATTTTGGCCATCAATAAAGTTGATCAGCCTATGCGCTGGACCAGCCCGGAGCTTGCGGGCGTATTTGCGGTAGTTCAAATCAGTGCCCGGACGGGCCACGGGTTGGATGGATTGCAAGCCGAGTTGCTCCGGGCGCTGGACCTTTCCGATGTCGATTTTAAAGAGCCGTGGGTTTTTACACCCCGGCAGCGCCAAATTGTGGAGCGCCTGACCCAATCCGCAAACGCCCCAGCGGCAGCCGCCGATTTAACGGAATTACTCCATGGCCAGCGCTGATGGGGTGCCGGGGTAATTGTCCTGGCCCAGGCGCAGCTTGCACGAGCTGGCTTTTACCGATTTTGCATGACCGGCGGTGGAGTAATGGCATCGGCGGGTCGTGCTCCGGCATCTTTGCGGCCCGTACCGGCCAGTCGGCTGATGGCGCGCACCGTCATGTCCTGATCGCAAAGAATCTGACAACTCAGCCGCAGATGCGGTTTGTTGATCAGCCCGCGCTCGGTCAGCACGTCGTGTTCCGCCTGGGTGGTGGTGGTGGGTTCACCGGAGATAAATTCCACCCGGCACGTCGTACACCGGGCAATGCCACCACAGGCGTGAAGCTGGTCAATCTTCGCCTCGTCGATGAGGGCGTTTACCAGTCGTTTGCCTGGTGGCACGTCAAATGTGCCAACTCCGTCCACAGTTAATTTTGGCATGGGTCTACTACTCCTTGATCGTCAACATATTACTGGCGGGCTAAAGTTTTTCGGCCCGCCATCGGTAATCATAGTATGTGTGCAACTGCCGTCGGTGGCAAGCGGATTTTCCCGACCTGCTGCAGGATGTTGCGTTTGGCGTGCGGTTGGAGGTACACTTGAACTTGGCGGAGATGGCAGCCCAACCGGCGGAAATGGAATTTGCCCCGCGCGATGCCGGTGTTCATCCCCATGAACCATCGCCAAGGGTCAAGCCAGCCGGCACAGGTGCGCCGCAAGTGCATTGGCGGGCATCCGTGCTTCAGTAAAGGATTACATTTTGCATGGCGTCCCCGGCCGGCCCGGATCGGGTACTCATGGGCTGTTGTGCCGCCTGCGTTGGAGGTCCTGATGTCTGAAAAGCAACTGATGTTCATTCTGGCTGTGATCGGGATTGTGGCATTTACAGCCTGGGTGGTACACCAAAGCCTGCCTCTTACACGAACGGCCAGATCCGGGCACGCCGC
>JAKAYZ010000208.1 GCA_021816165.1 Planctomycetota bacterium
GACACGAATGCGGTGGGGCGACTGACTATCATCAATGATTCCACTGCCGCACCGATAATTGTTAATTCCGATATTACGGATAACAGCAGCGGAGCGGTCACATTGACGACGTCGGGTTCCGGTGTGACACTGCTGGCGGGAACAAATACCTATTCCGGTGGCACCTACAT
This sequence comes from Planctomycetota bacterium, assembly GCA_021816165.1. The sequence continues at coordinate 171 of JAKAYZ010000208.1, forward strand.
AGACGCCGGGACTCTGCTGCTTGGAAGCGCCGTCGCCCTGTCGTCCTCCGGCACCGTGAATATCAGCCAAGGGGCCGCTTTGGATGTTGGGGGACAAAACGTAACCATCGCGTCACTATCCGGCTCGGGCACCATCGATAATAACGATCCGAACTTCACCGGCCGATACACGTTGACGCTGGGCGGCGATAATTCCGGCAGCACCTTCAATGGTGATATCCGTGACTCCGTTGGAACTCTCGGCATCGTTAAAAATGGAACGGGAACACTTACCCTTGGGGGCGCAAGCACATTCAGCGGTGGGGTGGTGTTAAACGGCGGCAACCTGAATCTGACGAATCTTTCCGGTGCTGGGGTGGGCACGATCACACTTAACGCCGGCCAACTGCTGGATTCCGGCTATATCACCAATGATATCTATGTCCCCAGCGGCCACACGTCGACAGTTCTATTTCAAAATAACAATTACGCCACGCTGGGCGGGGCGGCCCAGGCTACCGGTACGCTGCGAGGTGGCGGCACCCTCACTATCGAGGCATACTATGTGCGAAACCTGCTTGGCGGAGATTGGTCGGCATTCACCGGCGTGGTTAATCTTGTCCCTCTGGAAGATGGAACCGATCTTGGCTTCAATGGCATGCTGAATTCCGCCGGGGCGCCCGGATTTTATCTCAGCAACGGCACCCTTAATCTGGAGGGTGCCGCCGGAAAAACAATTAATTTTTCTTTTTACAACAATCAGGCCAGCCACGCGCCCTACGGCTATAACGCCGTTATCGGTGCACTATCGGGAACCCCGTACAGTTCGATCAGCGGGACACCCATCGCACCGGACGCCAATTCTGACCACGCCTTGAATTACGTTATTGGGGGTGCAAATGCCAACACCACCTTCGCTGGTAATTTGGTTGGGCGCGCCGGCTATGTCACTAATTTCTACAAGGTCGGCACCGGTTCACTCACGCTGACTGGAACCGACAGTTTTGGTGGCACCACCGAAATCAACGGTGGAGCATTAATAGTGGACGGTCCGCTGACCAATGCCTCACAAATTACCGTGGATGCATCGGGCACGGTGGTCTCCACCGACGATACCCACCTGAGCTTCGCCGCGGGAACGGGCGGAACGCTTTCGGGCATCGGCCAGATCAGTGCCGCGGTGATCAATAATGGAGTGATAGCGCCGGGCGATCCGGTAACAAATCCGCTGGGCGTATTGACCGTAAAGAGCCTCACGGATAATGGGCATTTGGTGATTCGCATCGGCACGGACGGTACCAATTCGCTGCTTGGCGTGACCGATGCGCTTACGCTGGGTGCATCGAGCACGTTGAACCTTTCCGGCAGTTTCGACGGCCACGCGCATAATATTGTCCAGTTCGGCAGTCTGGCAGGCACGTTCGGCCATATCGACGGCCTGCCCTCGGGCTATCAGGTAGTGTATGGTAAAAATAATATTTCAGTCGTGCCCACACCGGAGCCTGCCACCAGCGGGTTGCTGGTTCTGGGGCTTTGTGGGCTTGTTGGAGGCAGGTGCCGCTGTCGGCGGGCGGCCATTGGCGGTTAAATTCAAAACAGGTAAGACCGAAATGTCAGCGTTAATACCATTTAATACCCGTGTTTCACTGGAGGTAAGGATGCGTCCAATTCCATGGTTGTTTATAACGGTCGGGCTTTTGATCATGGCCGCAGGTACAGCGCATGCCCGTATTCCGGCAACCCGGAAGGTGCTGCTTAATCTGCGGCATCCACAAGTCATAGGTCGGCTGCATGTTTATGGTTCAGGTGTCAGTATTAAGTACACAGCCAAACCTTTGTTTGTGCACAGCGGTGGGGGGGCGATTGAAGTTATCGCCAATGAGGCCAAAAATCGCCATCCGCTTGGAGGTGTTCGTCCCGCGATTGTTGTTCCTCTGATAAAAGCCCGCAACATGCGGCACTACCGCGAAATTACCCTTTGGGTGTACGTACCTGAATCGGCGGCCGCCCATTTCTTCGGTCGCTATGACGTTCGCCTGTCGGTCAACAATGGCTCGCCTTATTGGTCCATGGCGGCCGTATCTCCCGGATGGAATCATGTGGTTTGGAATTTCGCCCGCCATCCGCAAAATGCAATCGCCGGTTCTGGTTCGGGGGCCACGCGCCGCTTACCCGTTATGCGGTCGCTGGTTATCAATCTCGGCCCTCTTATGAGTGGTTACGGATTGTCCAAGGTTTACATCAGCGATATTCGCATGGTTCCCATGCGCCGCCTCGTGTCCACCACCCGTGAGGAACTTGAGTCCGTCCTGGGTGACGACGACTCCTGGTCACGCCGTTTTCAAGCGGTAGAACGCCTGCGAGCCATTGGCGGCCTGCGGGTACTGCCGGCTTTAATTCAGGCCACGGAGGATCACGTCCCATTGATTCGCGGTGAGGCCCGCCGCGCCATGCTGGCTGTGGTGGAGGCAGTCGGCTCGCGCGCCAAATCAGATTTGACCGACACCCTGCATATCGGCACTCCGCGCATGCAATTGGCAGTTGTGCACCTGCTCACCAAGTTGGGTCCCACCCACTTGGGAAAATGGGTGCTGCCCGCTCTAAAACATGCCTTGCTCAGTAATGATTTTTATGTGCGCCAAGCGGCGCGTCATGGATTAGGCACGTTGGGTTTCCATCGCCCCGAGCAAGCCAAATACCTTATTGCCAAGCTGCGATTGAAGGCCACACAAATGGCAGCCATTCGCTGCCTGGCGGAAATTGGACCGGGTGGGATTGACGCCATTCCTGCTGAGCTTCATATCCTCCGTGACACACATAACCAGTTGTCCTATCGCCTCTGGGCCCTTCGGGCGGTCTGGTGGACCGAGCAACGCTATCTGAAGCCATCCGATTGGGTGTTGGCTCTGCATCCTCATTCAAACCTCGTCTACCGACACCTGACTGATCTGGCCATGCTCCGTCTCGAAGCGGCTGGCCGGGCCGGCGCGAAGCAACTCGCCGATACCTTGATGCATTCGCATGATGTCGTCGTACAGGCGCGGGCCGCCGAGGCACTCGGTCATATCCGTGTGCGCTATCTGGCAGTGGCTGAACACGCCCTCGGGGTGGCCACCCATAATCCTGCTTCGTACGTGGCATGGCAGGCGCGTTACGACCTGCACCGTATCAATCCTGCGGCCTATCGCTTATCACTGGCTGGCGCAAAGCACGCACATGCAGGCCCGGTGCGCGTCACTCGCCGGGGGAACCTTGTCATTGTGTCCAATGGCATTGTGCAGATGACTTTCCGTAAGACCAGTATTGATCCGGGACCGGTATCGGTACAACTTGACCACGGCCCCAACTTGGTGCACTCCCGCTGGGTACATCACATTTTGGCTTTCCGCAAAAGCAAAGCCACTGATATGTTCGAACGCCAATGGATGCAAAAACTCGGCGGCTGTCCCATTAACAAAAATTTTCAGCAACACGTGACTGTGCATCGCCCCGGTGAAGTGCAGTACGTCTACACATTTCCAGCCGGCGGAGCGGCCCCTCTCCAATGGCAGGAGATTTATGTCCTGCGGCGCGGCGACCATGGTTTTTATATTTATTATCGCCTGAAAAATATGACCGGGAAAGCCATGCCAAATAGCATATATCCCGGTAATATCCAAAGCATTGCATTAGAGTTCAATATGCTCATTGCCGTCACCCGACGCCTTTTCACCACTAAAATGCTCAACGATAATTTACGCGGGCCAACCAGCTTTGGCTTTCCACGGCAAAACTATCTTCAATATCCTGATATCTACCAGGCCACATGGCGCTTGCCCAACGGCGAGGTAGACGCCAAGCACGAATGGAACAATTATGAACAAATGAGCCACGTGCTTGGACTGGCCGGACCGAAATATGGCTTCTGGGTCATCTTTCCCAGCTATTCATTCCTTGACGGTACCGAGCCTACTCTGGAAATGAACGGTTTCGTCGGGCCGCTGTTTATCGTCTCGATGGATAAAAAATATTATGTGCCGACGGCGGAATATGTTGGTGCTCATTTTGAAAAAACCTACGGCCCCATGTTCATCTACCTGCATCGGGCACCCAATACCGATGCCAATTGGATCGCCGCCAAACGCGAGGCTCTAATTCAGCAGGCACAATGGCCCTGCAAATGGGTACGAAATAAGGCCTACCACCAACGCGGAGCGGTCAGCGGCCGTGTGAAAATCAGCACTGGCCAATCCGCCAAACACACTTGGGTCATTCTCGCCAGACCACCCAAACAGGTTCCCGCAGACCTCTACGGCGATTGGCTTCGCAACATCAACCCATACATGTATTGGACGCAGGCCAGTGCGCGTGGCCTTTACTCCATCAAGCACATTGAGCCTGGGCGATATGACCTGTTCGTCTGGAAAAGTGGTGTGCTGGGCGAGGCCCGGAAAAATGGGATCGTCATCGGCAATCACCAGACCGTCGCCTTGGGAACCACCGAACTTACGCCACTGTCGTATGGCAAAACCGTTTGGCAGATAGGCGAGCCGAATCGTACTGTGACCGAGTTCCGTAATGGCGGCAATTTTCATATCTGGGAAAACTATTTGAGATACGGAATGGATTTTCCCCATGGAGTCAATTACACCATCGGCAAAAGCACCGCCAGTCGCGACTGGAACTATCTCCAGCCTGCCATTGTGCAGGGGCATCGAAACCCCACCACATGGAATATCCGGTTCCACCTCAAAAAAATTCCTGCCGGGCACCCTGTCCTCTCTGTCATCTGCGGCGGGCGTTTTGCCTGGCTGAATGTATTTGCCAATGGGCGTTTGATTGGTCATATCCATACCAGTATCGGATTGCAGTTTGTCCGCACGGCCCCCTACGGTGAATTGATTATTAAAAATATCCGTTTTCCACGCGATCTACTTGAGAAGGGGAATAATGTCATTTCGCTCTCATTTGCATCTCATTTGCCGGGCAGCGCTATCAAGGGCATTTACCGCGCCACATTGAAATCGCATAACGTCGCCCGGAAAGTACGGGCAAACTGGACAAGCTTTATGGCCTACAGCCTGATTCGGCTCTCAATGGACAAGACCAAAAGTCTTCAGCCGCTCAGCGGTCGGCCATAAGCCGCTGCTGCATACCGTTCAGTGGACTGATTTATTAATGGTAAATACTTACAGGAGTCAGATATGCTCATTGACCGTGTATGCCGATGGACACTTGGACGCATCGTCCGCGCAGCTTGGAGAGCGGCGATACCAGTCGTTGCCCTTTCCATGACGACCGGGGGCCTTAGCGCCCGTACCCTGCACGCGCCGCTAAAATTTGAATTTGGACCGGGGAAAAAAGTCCCGGGCTACATTCAGGTTCTGCCAGATACAACCTTCAATTCCCGGCGTGGTTACGGTTTCGATCTCGGCTTTA
>JAKAYZ010000209.1 GCA_021816165.1 Planctomycetota bacterium
GGGCGGCCCACTTATGGCCTCAAACGGCACGGCCATTGGCGTCAACACGGCGGTGATTCAACCTGCGCAGGGAATTTGTTTGGCGATCTCCTCCAACACGGCTTCTTTCGTCGTATCGCGTCTCATCCGCGACGGGAAAATCAAACGCAGTGTTATTGGCGTGGCGGGGCAAAATGTGCCCTTGCCTCAGCGGCTGATTCGCTTTTACAAGCTGCCGGTGGAAAGTGGCGTGTTTGTGTCGGCCGTGGAACCGGACAGCCCCGCGGCCATTGCGGGTGTAAAGCCTGGCGATGTGATTATCGGGCTGGATCAAAAAAACATCACCAGCATTGATGATCTCCATCGTCTGCTCGATGAACATCTGGTCGAAAGGAACACCGGTATTCGGGTGTTGCGGCGGCATGAGGTTGAGGATTTTCTCATCTGTCCGAGATCCGCAGATTAAAAATTATCGCTATGCCTTTTGTCTGCAGGCCCGATAATTACAGGCGGTGTGCCATATGGCAACGTGGCGCTTCGGTCCTCTCTGGCAACTATTAAAATTATGGGGCCGTGTTCCTTAGCGTAAATTACCGATCCATCTTTACCCGCTCATCGACCCGTACCGATGACAAGTAGGCCCCGCTTAGGTGTTCAACCGGTGTTGATGTGCGTCAAACACATGCATCGTTTGGCCTGTGCGTTTCAGGCAGTGGCAGGGCCGCTTGGAGGTATAGCTGTGGCTGAGGTGGTTGACTCCATACGACAGATTTTTCAGCCGGGCCCGCGCAGTCCTGCCACTTCGCGACATCGCCCATCGACGGTGAATTTTGCGCCACCACTGGTTCCGACTGCCGCCGGGGCGGATATTTCACTTATTGCCCTGGATATGGACGGCACCCTGCTGAACCCGCGCGAGGATATCACGCCTCGTGTTCATCACGCCTTGCACCGCGCCATGGAGATGGGAGTGCAAATTGTCCTGGCTACCGCTCGCCCACCACGATCGGTGCGGTTTTATCACCGTGCACTGAAGCTACGCACGCCCATCATCAGTCACAATGGGGCTTTAATATGGGACGAGCGCGCCCAATGCGTGCTTCGGCACAGCAGCCTGCCGCAGAAGATGGTCAAGCGGGTCATCGATTTTGCCCGCAAGCGTCACCCGGACGTCATCCCCAGCGTTGAGATTATTGACACGCTTTACTCCGATCACTTCGGCATTGTTCCGGTAGAAGCCATTCCGCCGGGGCGTCGTTTCAGCCCGGATGTGATAGCGGACATGAGCAGTTTTCTTCATACGCCCGTCACACGCGTCATGTTTCATGCCCCGGCCGCTACCCTCGATGAACTGACCGATGCACTGACGCAAAAATTTAAATCGGGTTTCAGTTTGCTCCGCAGTGAACATCGTCTGCTGCAGGTGGTCGCGCCCGATACGGATAAAGCCGTCGCATTGCAGGTAGTTTCCGGCTGGTACAATGTCCCGCAGTCAAAGGTGCTGGCTATTGGTGATGGCCCCAACGATGTGCCCATGCTCCGATGGGCGGGTACCAGTGTGGCGATGGCCAACGCGCCTGAACGCGTGCGTAAGGTGGCCCGGCACGTCGTGCCCTCCAACGGCGACGATGGCGTGGCGGTAGCGCTGGAAAAATTTGTCTTTTGTGCCGCGTAGACATCCCGCACCTGATCATCCGTCCATTTCCGGCGCTTTACAAATGACCGGCAATCGTTGCCTCAAAGAAAACGGATATTCCTAACCCAACGTCAAAATCATGCGATCAATGCCTTCGTGCGGTAAACTCCTGCCCCGTGCCCACTTGGGTCTGCACGCGGAATGGAGTTTGTCATGCCCTCAACCCCCTATATCAGCACCGCCCTGCCGGGAACCGGCGGCAGCATAAAACTTCATCAGGATGACTTTCAGGTGGAGGAGATACCTCTTTATCCGTTTGCGGGCGTCGGCGAGCATGCTTATCTGCTCATCGAAAAACGCGGCATCAGCACCTATACCGCCATATCAATCCTGGCCAAAGCGATTGGTCGGCGCAGTGTTGATTTCGGCTACGCTGGCCTGAAAGACGCCCAAGCCGTCACCCGGCAATGGATATCCATCGAACATGAACCAAACAGCCGTTTTGAAAAACTTGAATTACCCACCATTCGTATTATTGAACAGACGCGGCATCGCAATAAGCTCAAACTTGGGCATTTGGCGGGCAATCGCTTTACGGTTCGCATTCGGCATGAGGATTGGGACAAGGCCCCTTCGATGCTCGCCGTCGCCCACGATCGCGCCAGCGCTGTCTTTCAAGCCTTGAGCACATCTGGCGTGCCGAATTTTTTCGGTCAACAGCGCTTCGGCATGCGTCTGGATAATCATCGCCTTGGTATGGCTTTGCTTAAACGCGATGCGAAAAAATTTATGGAATTATGGCTCGGCAGCGCTGACGAAAGTGTGGACCGGGGTGGTGTACTTCAGGCCCGCCGTCATTACGATGCCGGTAATGTGTCTGCCGCCTATTCCGCCTGGCCTGGCCACCTGCGCGCCGAGCGGGCAGCGCTGGCCATCCTGCAGAAAAATCCCGTTCAGCATGTCAAAGCCCTCCAGGGAGTAGACATCCGACTGCGACGCTTACTCATCAGTTCGCTCCAGGCCCACCTTTTCAATAAAGTCCTCGAGTTGCGGCTGCCAAATCTTACCAGTCTTGTGGATGGTGACCTCGCGTGGCTCCATGAAACCGGCGCGGTGTTTGATGTAACGCCCGAAACGCTTGCCGTTGAGCAACTGCGCTGCAGTCGCCATGAGATTTCTCCATCCGGCCCATTGTTCGGTTACCGTATGACCAGTCCGCGCGGCATCCCGGCAGAAATTGAAAACAGTGTGCTTTCGGCGGCCGGTATCACGCCCGATGACTTCCGGCAGGCAGGCCCGCAGAAGGCCAAAGGTGCCCGGCGTGCGATGCGCTTCTTTTTCACCGATCATAAAATTTCAATGGGCAAGGACAGCAGGAGCGGCTATCTGGAACTGGCCTTTACTTTGCCGGCCGGCAGCTTCGCCACTGTGCTGCTCGGCGAAGTGATCAAAGCACCGCTGATGACGGCACCTGAAATGTAATGATGAAATAATAAAATTCACCCGGCGGGCCTGCCGGGTTGCATTCCCATCCAAATTGTGCACAATCAGGTCAATAATTGTTTTTTGTCCTTCCTTTTTTCGGAGGTCTCCTCATGCGCCATTTAATTGTCACATCGCTGGTGGTTTCATTTTTCAGTGCGTCCGTTGCATGGGCGTCCGGGGCCGCGATGACGGTATTTCCGTCCACGCAGGGGTCCTCATGGCATTACCGCTATTCCACCGGCGGCAGTTACAGCGTGACGGTCACGTCGGCTTCTCCCAACCACTTCACTGAGAAGCAGCACGGCAGTGTGCACGCCAAGCTGCGGTTTCAAAGAAGCGCCAAAGGGTGGGTATCCGGCGATGTCGGCCACACCCAGACGATGAACACGAATGGGCACAAGATTGTCGTCAAAATTCTTCACGCTTCCGGTGTCGTGGTGCCCAGGACCGCGCTGTGGAAGCCCGGCTTCACATGGTCATTCACCAATACCGACCTGACCAAAATGGCCGATCATCAATATATGGTGACCGCCAATACCCAACTCGTCAGCAATTCTACAATAACCGGCATGAAAACAGTCAAAGTTCCGGCGGGTTCGTTTCATTGCTACCGAGTCCGTACGATAGAGCACGTAATTACCAAGGTAAAAGTTGGAAAGGTGTCTCGAATGCAGCGCGCCAAAATAAAGATCACGGAATACTATGCCAAGGGCGTTGGTTTGGTGGAACGCAAAGCCTACCACACCACGACGGAACTTACCCATTATCAGATCAAATAACCCGCAAGCACGGCTGGCCCCATATACCCCATTTGGCCGGACCTTCCGCCACCCGAACCGCGCTATTTGCGGTTCGGGGCCAGGCGGTAGGCATGAATATAAGCAACCTGCAGGTCATAGCGGCCCGGGCCGGGGGTTGTTCCACCGACATAATTTCCACCTACCGCCAGATTCAGGATGATGTGAAAGCGATGATTAAACGGCGCGTTAATCGATCCTTTCGGGGCTGAACTGGGCACCGTCCAACCGCCTTGTCGGGTTTCGTATAAGTGGCCATCCACATACCATTGAATTTTTACGACCTTGCGGCCCGCGTGACGCGGGTCATGAGCCGGTTCCCATCGCAAGGCGTACGTGTGCCACTGTGCGGCAGATTGCCCATGCGGAAAATGGAATATTTTGGTCTGTGTATTATCCTGATTCCATACATTGCCGGAATGCAGGCTTCCTTGAACATGATTAAGCCAGTTTCCACGCGATTCGACAATATCGATTTCACCAGATCGCGGCCAGCCGCCAAATACATTGCGCTCGGGCATCATCCAGAGGGCCGGCCAGAGTCCGCGCCCCTTCGGCAGTCGCGCTCTGAACACGAACAACCCGTAGCGCTGGCTGAATATGTTTCGCGTGGTGATACGGCCCGACGTGTAATGCACCTTACCATGCACACGCTTTCCGATGGCCATGATATTCAAACGACCATGCGCAACAAACACATTTTTTCGACTGCGGGTGTAAACTTCCGCCTCATTATTGCCCCATCCGCTCCCTCCCAGGTCATAGTGCCAACCCTTGAGGTCTTTTTGTCCATGCCGGAAATCATCTTTCCAAGTTAATTGCCAGTGCATATGCGGTGCGGCCTTAATTTCCAGCCCTCGGCTTTTAACCTGCGCCTTGGCCCACGCAACCGATCCCATCGCCAGAACAGCGGCGGCGGCCACATTCATGGCAATCTTAAACATACGCGAATTTGGCTTCATAGTCGGATACTCCAGATTAACACCGGCAATTTGCGGTATATGCCAGTAACTGTCAACACCTGCCATGGGCAGAATGCAACAGATACTGCAACAGATACATACTCTACGCCATCGTATTTCATCCAGCAAGTGGCCTAAGACCCTCTGCTCCACGGCTTTGGCTATTTAGAATCGATGTCTATCCCTCTGTCAGGCCGCTCCCGGTTCTCTTGCGAGTTGACACACTGCCCGTGGAATCCTATCCTCGACACGCATTACCGGTTTCCGATTCTCAATGAAGGACTTACCCCATGGCGCTTATCTGGACCCTGATTGGCTTGGGCGTGGTGGCCGCGATCATCTTTATGGTGGTCATCTGGCCATTTTTCAAAATATGGATGCAGGCATCTTCTGCCGGTGCCGACATCTCCATGGGCAACCTGATCGGTATGAAAATGCGAAAGGTGGATATTCGTGTGATCGTTTCCGCCAAAATTGCCATGGTGCAGGCCGGACTGGATATCACCACGCAGCAATTGGAATCGCATTATCTTTCCAACGGGCACGTCAGCCGTGTTGCTACCGCCATGATCGCCGCCCACAGGGCCTCCATCGATTTGCCGTGGCAGCAGGCCGCCGCCATCGATCTTGCCGGTCGCGATGTACTTGATGCCGTGCAGACCAGCGTCAATCCGCGTGTTATTGATGTACCCAAC
>JAKAYZ010000210.1 GCA_021816165.1 Planctomycetota bacterium
GTTGTAAATGGCGGACCGGATTATTGGGCGAAGGGGATGGGATTTTCCCGTCTACTGGTGCCCGTGCGGAGAAAAGTTGGGCCTCTCCGGCCGGGAGGTTTATATTTACTACCCCGTTGACATCGGCCGCGGCAAGCTTAAGCAGCCAGAGCTGGCGAAAGAAGCCACCGTCCGCAACACCAACACGATTAAAAAGCTTTCGGAGATCAGCGCCAACCATCCATGAAATCCGCCATGTCAAAATCTTTGCAACCGCCGCAAAGTTCCGCCAATGGCTGCGCCGAATACGCCCCCGGTTGAGCCATCTCCAAGTTGCCACGGCCTAGATATCAAAGATTGCCGCTGCCTGGGCGAATGCTTCCGGCGGCGGCACCGAAGCGGAGAAGTTGACCGGGCGACGGGCGGCCCTTAAACTCTTGGGGTTGATAGGGTAAGTTACAGGCCTGATGGGCCCCAACATAGAGATGTCGCCGAGAGGAGAAACTCGATGAGCATCGAGCAGCCGAAGTCGTTGCCGCAACTACCCCGCCGCTTGGGTGCTCGGTGCCCGCGGGGGCTTTTTGCCGCTGCCGCGGCTGCAACTATCACCTTTGTACCGTTTGCTTCGGGCTCGCCCGGTGTGGATTGGAGCAAGTTTGACCGCAAAGAGCATTTGAGCCAATTGGCCTCCACTAGTGGTTTGTACGCGGCGTTGCACGGACACCCAACCCGCATTCGGAATATTGTCGACGCGGTCAAGCGGCGGGTGCGGGCGATTGACGCTCTGGTTGCGACCGCATCCTATCCGCCCGGCTCAACGAGCGCAGTGAGGCAGCTATACGACGGCCGTTTCCGCCAAAAACTTGAAAAGATATCCGGGGGTTTCCTTGGCTCGCCGTTTCGCATTCCGTTTATCGTGAGCGACGTGAAGCCGAAAAAAGCAGGCGGTTATGAAGTCGAGGGAGTCCTCCCATGGCGAGGGCGGGTTCCCATCTCCCCGCGACTGATTGCCGAATTGAGGGCGCTTTACCCGCGGCGATCGCTCCGGAATGCGGCACTGGCGGAGCTGAAGGCCGATCTCCCTAACGATGAAATATCCTTCAGCACGAACCAATTGAGCGTATTAGGATGGAAACGGGGACAGCGCGAAAGCATATTCGCCATTCCCGTCGAAGAGGATATCAAATTCCACTCCGCACAGCCGGTGTACTTCCCGTCCATCGATCTGCAGATAAGGCTTGTGTCACTGCAGGTCCCGGTAATACGCGCACTGCCTACGGCCCCGCCGTCGCCGCCTGCACCTGCGGCACGATTCGTCGTCTTCCTTAAGGACGGACAGTCAATGCGGGCCTCCGCCTGCGTTTTGAATGGGAGCGTGTACGACATTACGGCCTACGGTATAGCAACCGCCTTGCCAAAGTCACGAGTCCTGCGGGTTACAAAGATAAAGACCGCTGCCAGCAAGCCAAAATAGCTGTTTGAGAGTTCAGCCTGACACAGTGAGACGGCCCAGGCTTTATTGATCCAGCCGGAAATGGGATAATACGTGAGTAATGGGCTTTTGGGCTGAGGGGATGGGATGGTGCCGTTGGGAATTCCAAACCGCCCCCGGCTGCACCAACCAGCTATGCATTATGCGCTCGTGAAAAATGCAGTGGCACCTGAACGCCCCCGATTTTGCCGACCACAAGGGCCTCGTGGGCCCACTCCGCTGGCGTGGAGCGCCAAATGGGGGCATAGCTGGGGCTCTCGTCCGAAAGCAAAGTTGCTTCCAATAACTTAAATGGCAATGATCTACAGCGCAGAGTAACGGCCCGTGTGGAAATATCTGAGGCTGCCGGGGCGGATTTGGCAAGGTTGCCGCTGGTCGTGCGTGGCCGGACAGCGCCTGACGCTGCTTCCCGAAGCCGAGTATCTGAAGCTGCTGGAGCAGGCAGGAAGACCGGCACCGGAACTGCAAATGCCGCTCGTGCCTGCTAAATTGCCAAGCGGTAACTATCCGGCACGGGAATACCTGCGGGCGTCCATTGCCCGGGAGATTATCCGCGTTCGACGTCGGCTGGGGCTGTCGCAAGCTGAATTGGCCCGGCGAGCGGGCATGGCGATAGCGCACCTGAACCGTCTGGAACGGGCTAAGGGTAATCCCACCGCCGCCACTGTGGCGAAGATTGACGCCGCCTTAAAGGTGGCCGAGAAAGCGGCCCTGTCCAAAAAAAAAGAAAAGGGTATCGGCGCGACGCCGGTGACTGCGAAACCCTCCCTTCGTGGCATTTCCGAGTAATAACAGGAACTGCGCCGGCATGGATTTTGGCCGGACACAACCACTGGAAATGACAAAACACCCCCTACCCTTGCAGCACAGGGGTTAATTCAATATTTTTAGCCGTAAATCCGAATTAGAGTTTTTTGTGAGCCCCATCACAAAAGGGTTGATGGGCGGTGTGCTTGCAACCGCAAAGGAACATTTTTTTCTCCTCTTCCACCTTAAACGGTACAGGCGAAATTCCCGACCCGGCGTGTGAGCCGTCGCAGAACGGCTGATTTTTAGACTGGCCGCAGGCGCACCAATAATATTCTCCCGGTTTGAGAGTGACTGCGTAGGGGGCCTTTTGGGCGACAACGGGTTCAGATGCCATGGTTATTTCTCCTATTCAAACATCGGCGGCAAATTATAGTCTTAAACCACGTCGGCGGGTTAAATCGCCGGATATATTAATGCCGTAAAGCGGTTCTTGAGCGTTTTGCCGCAGGCTGATATTGCATTCATGCATAAGCAACGGCACCGCATGTAAAAAGGCAATTCATTAACCATCGGAATCGAATGGTTAAGCGATGGAAGAGCAGGGGAACAGGCGAGCAGATGAGTGGGTGGACAGCCGACTGTCGCGATGCGTCGGGGCTCTAATTTTTGTGCCCAAGCTTGCCACACCTGCTGTCTTTCCTACGGTATACTCAAGTGGCCCGGTGGCTGCGGCCAAGGTCTTGGCCGCGTACCAGCGGCAGCGCATTGTGCCAAGGACCCAGGCATTGGATTGGCGTATGCGACCGTCTGAAATTCTACGGTATCACCACGACGCCATATTAAACATCGCTGCGAAAATTGGTGCCCGCAATGTTCGCGTGTTTGGTTCGATGTTGCGCGGTGAGGATACAGAAGGCAGCGACTTGGATTTATTGGTGGATGTTCCACGCGGCTTTACCCTTCTTTATATGGTGCGTCTGCAGCGGTCATTAGAAACACAGTTGGGTGTATCTGTGGACTTGTTGGCACCGTACGACTTGCCGGAGCGGTTTGGAGAACAGGTAGTAGGGGAAGCCAAGCCTATATTAGCCAGGAATTACGCGACCGGGAATACACCTGAGCGGTTTTTTTGAGTGAAGGGTCAAAGTTTATTGATACCACTCTGTTAAATGCTTACGAGGAGCGAAAACAATGACCAATGAAGAACTTGCGATACTTCTGATAAACCACGATTCAGTTGCATGGGTTGTCCTGCATCTACAGGACCTTGTACTACGTGAGCAGGACCCGGACGCCGAACGGGTGTGGAAAAAAATCTGTCAACGCCGGCTTGGAATTTCGGAAGTGCCTCGCGAAATCTTGGATTCCCCGGTCTTCGTCAAGGAGTCCGCGGTTGCCCATATCATTCCGATCGTTTCCTTCCTCAAGCGTTACGACGAGGAGGCTCTTGTTGGGGCCGGACTTAGCAAGGACGTTGCTACGGACTACGCAGTGAGTTTTTCTTCTGGCGGCAAGACGGTGGGCGGAAATGCGGCCAAACTCATCCTGATTCTTCGCAACGCCCTGTCGCATTTTTCGGATTATCTTGCTGGGGAAGGCAAGCAGCAGAACGTCGCATTCGACAAAGGGCTGGTGCGGTTTTGGAGCAAGCCTCAGCAAGAGGTGATGTTTAATAACGCGGAGGGTTGGCTGAAATTCCTGAAGGACTGCCACAGAGCGGTGTATCACATCGTCCGCGAGCGACACATGGATTAGTTCCAGCGGCAGCGGCGAATTGCATCACTTGCATGGAACCGTCTGCCGCACTACGGCGCAGGACATCTTCTACAATCCGGGCGAAGGCTGGTTCCGGACGGGCGTCCATGGGCTGTTTGCCGCGACGAAACGGTGATGCCAGCACATCCGGACGAGGATTACGCACAGGTCAGGTTTTCACCCGGATGGCGATCTTGCCGCTGATATTATATTTTTCGACTTTGCCAGTTTTGATCAGCGTTTCCAAGATGCGCGATCGAATTTGAATGTCGGACGATAAGGTCTGCGATTCCCATCTATTTACAAAATAATGCAGTCCCACAAATCCATTCCCGAAATGCACTTGGGCCCGCGCGAGTTCCTTCAAGAGGACGCTCTCACCGGTTTCGGGTGTAGTGGTACTCGGATTGTCCGTTTTCCGCTCGGGATTCTCAAGAACTAACGAGGCACTGCGCGTGGATTGGCTTTCGGCGGCCGGTAGAGTGGCGTTTTTCAATCCATTGATGAGATCAATGTGATCGAAGGCGGCCTTTCGTATCCTTTTCGACAGCCCAGTTCCACCCCAGCTTGCGACATACACTTGCTTGCCGAGGCTTTGCACACCTTCCACCGCCGGGGTCAGATCTGCATCGCCGGAAATCAGGACGATCGCGTCAAACGCATCTACGGCGGCCAGCCGCAGCATGTCGGCCACCATAGTCGTATCCACCTCCTTTTCCTGGGTGAATACATGCTCCATGTCGCAGTGGCGACATCGCGATCGCTTCGCCTTGCGCTCGAAGCGTCGGACAAAAAATCCCGGCAGGAGTTCCACTTTGCTCAGGAATGTCGCCAAATATTTTTGGGATTCAGTCTCTGCTGCAGGCCCTGTTTCGATGCCCGTGTAATAGTAGGCCCCCACCAATCTCGCCTCTGATCCACCAATTTCGGTCACGATCCATCGAGCGAGCTTGTTAAAGTCAATCCGCGTTGAGCCGGTTTTATCGCGCCAACCCGAATAGAAGTTTTTCCCATCAAAGACCATCGCGATTCGCATTAACGCTACCCAAAAAAAGGGAGCTGGACACCCATAGGTGCCCAGCTCCGGAAATTATACACACGCCGTACCATCAGCGGCACGAGCGTGGACCAATACTTAAAGCCAAAGACATCATATCTTAGTGCCATTCGTCGGTCAAATCTGCCAACTCAAGTGAGCTATTTTTGGGCCTAAACGTATCCCACGAACTTATATGCTGCCGGTCCAAGAGAAACCATGGCCCGGAGCCGTTTTTTCCTCATTCGGCGGTCGTCAGTGTCCGATAACGGCCTCAAAATGATCCCAAGGATGGAGGTACCGTCGCGGTGAATCGGGACTTTATTTTTTCGACGGCAGGTGAAAAAATCATTCTCAGGACTTCCGGTTGTCCAGACCGTTGATCAGGCCGGAGAGCATCTTTCCAATGATTTCCAGCCCAGGGCAAAACTGTGAATATTGCGCACCGGTTATCAGGCCTCGTCGGTGGGCAAGCTCGATGAGGGGAACGCACTCCTGGGCCGATCCGCGGGCAATTGTGAAAAAGTTTTTA
>JAKAYZ010000211.1 GCA_021816165.1 Planctomycetota bacterium
ACCGCAGAAGAGGGACTTGAAATGGCTTGACTCAAGCTAATCGAAACATGTGTCGAATCAATTCGTACAGCCGCCATAGCCGGTATAATTACCCCAGGAGAAGCGACCGACCCGCCATCCATCACGGCAAACCCCGCTCCGTTTGCCGCCTGAAGCGGAACAATCAAATCGTTCCCGGCATCATGGTCGACCGTGATAATCAATTCTGTATCAGAATAACGATAAACATGTGAAATCTGTGGACCGCCCTTCATTGGTAACCCCGAAGCAGGTAAAGCATTTGCAGGAATCGCGTCGCTTAACCCGGTTCTTATTGCAAGCTGTCCTGCCGCGTGAGCACCGATCCTGCCATATCGCAACAGATCAGGTTCATCACGGTGTTCCGGATCGCCCCCGCTGAATAATCCCGTTACCGCGTCATATGAAGAATTTAATGGGTTTGAATCGGCGGTCTGAGTCACAAACATGGAGATGTTATTCGCCGGATCAGCCATCAGGTCAGCGATCGACTCGCGAACCATCTGCACACCATCATTCGTTTCATATGGAATTGCATTCCATGCCAATAGCGGTAGTTGTGCCGGCGTCCGGCTTAACAGCTCCCGGGTTAATGCAAGCAAGCGCAACACCGTTCCTTTGTATAAATCCTTGCTGGAATAGGGCATGGTGCTATCCTGCTCTGACCAAGGCCACACTAGAAATGCAATATCCCCTTCATCGATAGTCGATGCGATCGCAGCACTTCCCGTCAGATAATCCGTCAATGCCATAAAATCTGGACCACCACTCCATCCTGAAGGATCAGATCCGTCTCCTGGATTGGTAAGGAAGGTTCCGCTTCCAACGCCGGGGGGGAACAGCGGCGGCGATGAATTGGAAATCGGGTGGCCGGAGATAACAGAATAACGATTTGGCGCTACATAGCTTCCTGAAATCGCCGCTGTAAATCCGTACGCCGCGGCACCAGTGTACCATGCCGCACCTTGCGCCATTGCAAGCGGCCCCCCAGCATTGATGAACCACGCCGCATTGGATTGACCCATGACAAGCAGATTGACGCCGCGCCGCGGCCCCAACATCCACCGGCCTTGTGCCGCGATAAGCTGCGCGATATCAGCGCCGCTCAGCGCCCTTTCCCAGCTCGCCGCCTCATGAAACCAGCACTGTGCGGAACCCTGGACGGTGCCGTCATGCAAGAATAAAGTCTCTGCCATTGCGCTTGCCGGCAGCGGATTACTCACCGCGCTCGCAACTTGCACACCATCAAGCCAAACATCTACGCCACTACCGGGTGTATTAGGTAAAATTACCGCATGGCTATGTCGGCGCGTCAAAGCCAAAGTCAGAACCGCTTGACTCACAGTCCCAGGAAACAGCACAGGATTGCTGCCCTCGGAACTGTCAGCTCGTAAAATTGTAGCGCCGACCCCACTCATCGTATGGATCAGGGGAATCGGTTGTGCATTCACATAATATGTGCCCTGCCGCCAGTTCGGACGGGTCCAGACAATATAGCGTGTCCACGCCTCGGCGGAACCAAACTCCAATCCAGGATGAGACAAACCCCAATCCGGGTCGAGACTTGGTCCATAATCTACAATCGTTGCATCCGGCGCGCCCACCGCGCCCAGATACCCGTTCACGCGCGGCGTCGCCCTGGTCGCTACCGGTGCGGTATCTGTTGCGATATGATAGGGAATAAGCGCGCTGCTCTGTCCAGACTTATCCGTTACACTGCCGACAACGCTGTTGGTAGAGGCTACCGGCGCGCCGGTTGCATCCTGTAATCCGCTGATCAGTCCTGCATCCCACCAGCCGGATAGCCCGGAGATATCGGAGGGATAAGGTCCAGTAAAAAGACCCGGGGGCGATGTACTCCCCACTGGTAGCACCGAGGTCAGAATGCGTTTTCCTGACCCAGACGCTAATGGCGATCCGGTCGCATTAAACAATATTCCCATCGTATCAAGTCACCGAGATCGTGAAGTTGCTCACTGCCGTGTCAGATCCATCAGTGGTCTGAACCCAAACGTAATAGTTCCCGGCTGTCGCGGGCGTCGTGAAGTACACGGCCCACAAGGCATTAGCGTCGATGATCGAAGCGGCCTGCCACCCGCTTGAGGGCACGATCGTGTTGGACGTAGAAAGCACAGCCTGTGTTGCCACCGCCTGCGCCGGCGAAACCGACCCATTCATACCAATAGTACCAGAGCCATGAGCATAACTTCCACCGGGATTATTAAACCCGTACGTCACAGCCGCGCCGGCGCTCACGGAAATGGCAGACGAGACGGCCGTCAACCCCGCCGCGGGGTCTTCTGCCCATACATAATATGTCCCTGCGGCTGCCGGCGTCAGAGATCCTAAAAGACTGCCGCTACTATTTGTGGCCTCTATCCATCCGCCTGTTGGTGCGGCAGCGTTGCTGGTCGAAAGCTGTATATTCACCGCGTCAGCAGCGGGCACCACACTCCCCGTCACCGCCAAAGCCATGCCTACCGAACCCGTTGCCTGGGCGGCTACCGTCAAGCTCGCCTGCACCACCGCTATCGCGGCGGACACCACGCTAACCGACGGCATCTCTGTCTGCTGCGCCCACACATAAACAGCCCCCACAGCGGGCGGTATCAAAATGCCCGACCATGTGCCGTTATTTTCTGTCGTCGCAATCCAATTTGCTGGCGCAACCGTTGCGCTGGTTGAAAGTCCAATCTGCACCGCGGCACCAACGGGCACAACCGTTCCAGAGATTGCGAGTGGCTCGTTCAATGTGGCCGCCGCGGGCACAGTATTGAGCGTTATAGAAGGCGCCTGAACCTTAAAGCTATTCGAAACACCAACGACCGCCAGATTTCCGTGATCGCGGACACGAATGCTGTACATACCCGCGGGCAGGCCTGGCGCAGTAAAGCTATACGCATTAGCCGAAATGACCGGGCTTGCCGCAGCTATCCAAGTCGTTCCGCCGTCGGAGGAATAATCCAGAGCTGCGGGCGCGTCGTTGAATATCCCGCCACCAACAACAAACGAAGCACCCGCCACCGGCGCGGCAATCGTCCCGACGGTAATCGTCGGCACATTCGGAATAACTCCGTTCCACCATACGAAGGAACCACCAGAATAGCTGATTCCCACCAGCGTGGTCATCGCGCCAGGCGTCAATATGGTCCCGCCGGAGCCAGAGCTGATACCCGTCCCCATCGTCACCGCTCCAGCAGACAGGTTAACCAATGTACAAACGAATCCAGGACCGGTATTCTCAAAATTCGCAGTCAAGACCAGAGCAGCACTAGCAACGAGCACACGATTGTTGTGCGTGGTGGAATCGAGCACCGTGTTCGCCGTCAGCTCTACAACACCTTGCTGAACACTGGGCAATTTGCCCTGAACATAATTCCATACAGATCCGAATGTCTGCACGCTTAAGGCATTTCCGCCCTGCGCCACCAGCAGTTCATCGCTGTCTGCAGCAGGTGCCGCCGCGGGCAATTCATCAATGGTCTGGCCTGCCAGCATTTGTCCAAATGGTATCCATGCCAGCGCTCCGTTCTGCCAAAGCGGCACATAGTCCGTGGCACCCACGATGCTGGTGGATGTGTCGACCGCTGGCCCCAACAGCCCGGCACCTGCCGGGCCAACGGGTCCGGCAGAGCCAACCACGCCTTGTGGTCCCGCCGGGCCTTGAGGGCCAGCGGGGCCCGCAACAGCCGACACCGTCACCGCTATGACGCCGTTCGCGTCGATTGATACGCCGGAACCCGCGCTGAACAGACCGCGCAGCGCCGTTACCGGCAACAACCCCGGACCCCCAGCGGCATTGATGACCACGTCGTCAGAAAGGCTCAAAACGGCCTGCACTTGAAAACCCGCATGGTCGCCGCCCGTCGCAGCCAACTCGCCCGACGACACCGCCAAACCCGCGCCCAGAGCCACGGCCTCGGGTCCCCCGGCCCCCAGGCTCACGCGCCCCAGTACCACGCCCGATGGTATGTCGATAACGGATTGCAGATTGGCGGTGATCTGCGAAACCGTCGCCGAATAAACAAGTCCCGCCTGAGAAATCGGCAGCAAATCCCCTGCCCCCACGGAAGATGCCGCGGGCAGCTGTGCAATCGTTGTCATCCAATGACCCTATATTTGTATAATCGGAAGGCGAAGCAATTAAGCCACTGCAACCCAATTGGCCGACCCGATTCCCGACTGCTTGACCCAGAACGATGAACCTACACCACCGTTCAGGTTCCGGAAGGTAGACCCTGCTGGGGCAGAAACCGTATCCAACGGCGAACCACGACCAATCAGCTCCAATGCGCCGGTGGACTCAGTATCTGAAATCAGTCGCAACCCTCCGCTACCTGCCGGGTGTATGGAGATATCGCCGGCCTGCGTCTTCAAAGTCACGCTGCCATCTCCGTTCGGAGACACATAGTCGCTCTGTGAAAACCGCGCCGCTCGCCAACCATTGCTGCCCGCGCCAATCCAGTCGATACTTGCACCGGCGGGCACCGTAATCGGCGCGCCGGTCCAGTTGGACTGAGCAGGGGATGAGCCCGCGGCAGCAAAGGTCACAGGCGCCAGGCAATCGATCGTCAATTCCCTGCCCTGCCAGCTCGGCAGCCCCACTTGTGCAGTCGCGGTTGCGCCCGCGCCATCGCCAGAAATCGTTACCGTTGTTCCCGCGCCATAACCGCTGCCAAAGCCGGACATCTGGATACCGATAATCTTGCCGCCATAAATCCAGGCCGACGCCGCCGCACCCGAACCAGAACCGTTTATCGTCACCGTCGCCGTGGTGTAGGCCGAGCCCCCATTGGTTACTTTGATAAACGTCACACTCCCGGCCGTTTGCATGGCTTGGGCGGTCACGATGCTTTCTACCGGTGCGCTGGCTTGAGAAATACTGACCGCGTCGGCAATGTCCGGAACCGTAAGCGTGTAAACGCCATTCACCAACGCCGGGTTCACGGCCCATCGCGTTGTATAATTTAGAATATTGCGTCGCAGGATAATCGAATCGGTGTACGCCGATAATGCCGTTGTCAGGTTCGCTCCAGAATTTGCAACGAGGATATTGCCCTCCACTCGGATACTCTGAACCCCGTCGCGAATAAGAATGCCGACAACATTACCATTGTAGTTAATCCAGTTTCCAACGAGCGAAAGTCCAACGCATGCAAGCCCAAAATTGTCACCATTCCCATTGGATTCAACATTCTGAACCGTGATGCCCGCCCCGAGCGAGTCCTGAATAAAATTCGACCGCGCCGTACAGTATTGCCCACCACCGATATTCAATCCGATTTGAGCACCATCTATATAATTGTTCTCGACTTCGGTATATATTGCTCCACCGCAATCGATCCCGAATGCCGTTGCGCCCGTGATCATGTTTCCGGTTACTTTACAATATCCGGTATCGCAAAGAATGCCCGCCCCAAAGGTCACCTTTGTACTGTTATTAGTACAAAGGTTTGAGGAAACAAGAATATTTCGACCAGAAATATAAATTCCATAAAT
>JAKAYZ010000212.1 GCA_021816165.1 Planctomycetota bacterium
ACTGAATTTCCCGCAGCGTGGCAGGATTGAGGCGATCCAGCAACTGTCCGCGCTCATCACTGCGCGCCAATGGCATCCCAGGTGTCAGCACCAATACCGCCGCGCCCGTTTTTTTTACCGCTTCCTCCAATTCATCAATCACCGGATACGGCACGGCCGGGCAACACCCATCATGAACGATAACAGTCTGAATTTCCGGTTTGAGTTTTTCCAGTCCCCGGCTTACGGCACCGAACCAATCCGGTCCACCCGCAGTGACCGAAACTCCCTGAAAGCCCAGATGGGCTGAAAAATTTTGTTGAATTCGGCTCAACTGGTCCGGTGCTGCGCAGAGAATTCTCTGCGCTACGTGATCTCGCTTGGCATAAATATCAATCGTGCGCATAAACACTTCGCGGGTGTCGATTTTATTAAATGGTTTGCCGGCGGCACCAACTGCCCATACGGGCGGCGCAATGACAAACAGCACTGCAAGTGAACTCATAATTGCCTGCTCCTGCAACGGATAGCATTTCCACGGGTCGCGTGGCACCAACGGCTTTTATCATAAGCGGCGGGCTGCTGATTTGGCCAGCGACCTACCGGTGATCAGGCGCGGCCGAAATTCCGGTCCCTCAGTGGCACGTGGCTGCAGGACGGTATATGGTGCCGCCGTTTGTTATTGGGGATCGGACGATCTGGGGGCGATGAAGGTACTGCGGAAAACCACCGGAATCATCGGCCTGGCCGGCATTTTTCCGGTTAATTTGCCAATGGCCCAGCGACACGCCAACCCTATGTTACTGGTCGGTCCTTGACTAAAAAATGCCTGCAGTTCCGACAAACTTGCGGTAGAGCCTAAGCGGGCCAGCGAAATGGCCGACATCCGCCGCACCGCTGGGGCTTCGGGATCCATCAGGGTTTGGTCAGCCAGCCGCCCCTGAAACAATCCCACCAGCGGAGAGTTTTTATCGCCGGCATAAATTTTACCCAAGGCCCAGATGGCGGCGGCCCGGGCCGTAACGTCATACGGAGAGTGCTTGGGAATGAATTTTTCCAAGAGGGCACTGGCCGGCCGGTATCGGCATTTCCCGAACAATTGCAGCAACTGAGTCAGTTCATCGCCGCAAGATCGAAATTGTTCCGCCGAGGTGAGTTGAGACCGCATTTTCGGATTGGCCATGCGACGGGAAATCGCCGCATCGCGCTGGGCATAAATGAGCAGTGTGGCCAGCGTATCGGGCACGGCCAGTCTGCGCAGCGCCACCAAAGCCCCCAGTCGCACACCCGGATGCGAGTTCTCCCGCAGCAATCGCAATAAAGCTCCGGCGGCGGGCTTGTAATTCAACAAGCCCAAAGCCAGCGCCGCCTGTCGTTGTTGCCGCGGATGGCTGGAAATCAGCAGTTTCATCAGGGTATGTTCAATGGATGCAGCCAAATTTGTTTTTCGCCCCAGCCGCACCAGAGCGTCACGGGCGTACCATCGCACCGGTCGCCGCGCATCGTTGAGCAGCCCCGCTAAGATCGCCACATTTTTTTCCCGCCGGGCCAGCCGCGCCGCCAAGAGTCGTATGGTGGAATTCCGGGCCTTGGCCAAGGTCTGCGTATCCGGCGATAGCTCATGCCAGTTCGTCCGCAGCAAGCTTCGTACCGCTATCAGCCGTACCGCCAGATTTTCATTGTGAGCTAAGGCTGCCAAAACGTGTTGCTGTGCGGTGCTGTGGCCTCCGGATACCAGCAATGCCGCAAGCAAGTCGGGTTGCACCTGAGCAGCCGGGTGTCCCACCAGCAGTTTTTCCGCCATGCCGACCACCCCTTGGGCGTGGAGCTTGGCGATTGCTTTGGCTGCCGCCAGACGAATGCGGATATCAACGGCCTCATCGAGCACCAGTTGACGCAGTCGGCTTATGGCTCGCTGATCCGAGAGTTCCATGATGGAGGTGATGGCAGATACTTCCACCGGCACTTCCACATGCCCGTTCAACAACCGCCAGCGCCACCATTTCATCGCCGGCTTGTAGTGCCAGCGCACCAACGCCCGGTCCGCCACCAGTGCCACATCAACCCCACCTCGCTTTTCCGCCTGTAACAGGGCCGGTGCCGCCGAGGGGTTGTTGATCGCTGCCAGCGCCTGGACCGCGCTTTGGCGTAAAACCGCTTTTTCCTCTCTACCGGCCGCCAAGTTTTCCAGTGTTGTCATAAAGGACGTGAGTCCGGGAAACCCGGCCCGGCCGGCATGAGCCAGAGCTTCGCATACATGGCACCGAACCTGAACGCTATGTTCCGCCAGTGCCTGATGCCACAAAACCAGATACGCCGGAGCATACGTTTCGGCCCTTTGCAGTGTCGGCAACAGAGGTTGACGGTCCATGGGCTGGTCAATACCATCGCCGGCACGAATCGCCGCCGATCCTCGTCCGCCGCCCAGCAACAACACCGCGGCACCTGTCATCAAAAAAAAGTGCCGCCACAATCGATGCTTGTCCGTCATTGACTACAAATTCCTTTCTGCCACCCAGAACTTGGGCATGAAAGAGCTGTTACTGGGGGCGGGTTAGCCGCCACGTGCGCAGCACCAGCACCACTACTGCCAGCCCACAGCCCCCTGTCATGATCCACCAAGTCAGCGGAATCAGGCCATAGTGCCCAAAGCCAGGAGCGTGGATGGCCGAGAGCGTCGCGGCCACCGGGTTCAACCGCAGAATCCAAGCCACCAGCGTGAAGCCAAACAAAGACCCTCGCCCCAGCCATGCCAGAAGCGTACCCGCGCAAAGTACCGCCAAAAATCCATAAGCCGAAGCCGTGGCCGTGGCCGCGCGCCGACAGAAGCTGCTGATCGCGGCACTGGCCAACAACGCAAAGACCGCCATAATAACCAAGCTGACCAAGGCCTCCACCACCTGCGTTTTTTCATTCGGATCAATCGCCAGCATCACCGCGTAACCGGGCAGAGTGGCCACCAGCAGCAGCAGCAGGGTGCGGCCGACGCTTAGCAGCTTGCCCAGCACAATACTGCGTGCGCTAAGGGGCGTCATCCGCAGCAGTTGCCAGGATCCGCTTTCGATCTCTCCGGCAATCAACCCGCCCGCCAGACCCGGTGTCATGATGATGATCAAGGCACTTTGTAAAATAACCAGAATGCCACCCATGGTCCGGGTGTTCACCACTTCCGAGCCGCGGGCTGCTGCCAGCATGAGCGCCAGCGACACAATCAGGCAGGCACCTATCATGCGCATCATCCAATGCGAACGCCCAAACCGTGATGTACGAAATTCCTTAATCATCACCGGGTTGGTCAGTGGACCGATAAGCCGACTGCGGCGCTGCGGATCGAAAAACCACAGGTACATCACCCGCCGGTATGCCTGCACACTTCCCGAACTCTCGTCGGTGATGGTTCCGGCGCTGCGTGGCCGGTCAAAAAGTCCGCTATTCAGGCGCCGCAGCGTTGCCCGGGTGCACCAGAGTATCACCACTATGCTTGCCACCACGTACCGCCACACCGCGCTGCCAGCCGCCATGTTACCAGCATGGGTGACACCGCTTTGTCCGAATACCTGTAAAATGGAGGGCAGCGGTGAAAACGCGGCCAGCCACTGGCAGACTTCCGCCGGCAACCCTGTCAGCCGGCCTTGCGAGAATTCCTGCGGTATCACCGTCAGCGCCACCAGTGCAAATACCGTCGCGTAGGTGCTTCGCAGCGCCGCATCAATGCGATTGGACCGCGTGCTGATGTACAGACCTACCGCCGTATATTCCAGCGACGCCAGTGCCAGCAGTACATACAGCGGTCCAATCTGCCCGCGCAAGCTTACGCCGCCCATGGCGTAACATGCCGCTGCCGCCGGTATGCTCAGCCCCATCAACAATGCAATCACGCCGCTGATTGCCGCAACTTTTCCCGAAAAGATCGACCATGGCGAAAGTGGAGTGTTCAGCATTAATGCCAGCGTGCCGGCCTGTTTTTCCCGTACCATCGAAACCGCTGAAAATGCCGGCACAATCAGAATCATCGCCGTCATGAAGGCATAGCCGAACAGCCGCAGCATCTCCTGGGCCTGTCGGCCCGACAAACTCACCTTCGCATCGGCGGGCCAACGCAGCAGAACCCCCCCGATCAGGGCCATGGTAAAAATAATTTCGGCCGCGGCAGTGCGCCAATTGCGCAAAACGCCCACCAGTTCCCGCCGGATAATCGGATTATTCATGCTCGCCCTCCACCAGCGGCAATTTTCTCCCCGTCGGCTTTATCCGGAGCATGGGCAGCCTGCGTAACAGACAAAAACGCATCCTCCAGGTCTTGCGGTACATCACGGAACTGGGCTACCGCAATTTTGGCATTTACCAGCGCCGCCAGCATCCGGGCCAGGGCCGCATCGCTTTGTGTGGTTGTGAAGCGCACCATTCCTTCCGCCAGGGACTCCTGCACCTTCGTCTGCGGGCCAAGCGCGGCAGTAAGAGTGGCACCAGCTCGGGCTACATCCTCCCGGGTGGCAAGCTGCACCTCTATCATCCGCTTTTCCCGTACGTCATGCATGATCTGGTCCAATGAGCCAAAGGCCCGCAACTTGCCGCCGGTTATAATCGCTACCATGTTACAAATTCTGGCCAGCTCCGGCAGAATGTGGCTGGTAACGATCAGGGTTTTTCCTCTCGCCGCCAAGTTCAGCAGAATGTGCCGCATTTCCACCCGCGCGGTGGGATCCAGCCCATTGGCCGGTTCATCCAGAATGAGCACCGGCGGATCATGCAGAAGCGTGCGGGCAATCGCCACCCGTTGCTTCATGCCGTGGCTCAAGCTTTCGACGAACAAATCACGCATTGCCGTGGCTCCCGTGGTCTCCAGCGCCTCATCGACACGTTTTTGTCGCTTGGCGCGGGGAATTGCAAACGCCGCCCCGAAGAAATCCAGGTATTCGTGTACCCGCATATTGTCATATCCGCCAAAAGTGTCGGGCATGAAGCCCACCAGCCGCTTAATTTCGCGTGAGCGCGTCGAACAATCAATTCCCGCAATTTTTGCCCAGCCGGCCGTGGGCAACGCCATGCCCACCAGAATTTTGATGGTGGTGGTTTTGCCCGCACCGTTGGGTCCGATGAATCCCAGAATTTTTCCCTTTTCCAACTGAATGGTCAGCCCGTCCAGCGCTGTGAAATCGCCATACTTTTTCGTAAGATTTTCGGTTTGCACCACATATTCACTGTTCATGATAGCTCCAATATATTGGCCAGTTCCTGGCTGGTGCGTAGGCTTTATTTTCCCTGCCATACCGGTGGCGGCGGCATATAACCCGTCATCGGGCCAGCGTTTCACCCGTCACGCTTGCTTGTACCCCACCGATTCCCCACGGGTGGGTCAAATCCATTGTGCCTTGCACCTGAATTTCCACTACGATGTTGTTGGTACAGGTGCCCGGCCCGCGCCCAACCGGGAAATTCAACCCGGATTGCGTCACGTTCATCTGCCCACTTGGCCCGGTCTGCGTCTTGAGGATACGCCATCGTGCTCCGTGGACCAGACGCAGTCTCACCACGCG
>JAKAYZ010000213.1 GCA_021816165.1 Planctomycetota bacterium
ACTGATGCGGTCGCCACCGGATCGCACCGTGTTGGTGGTACCGGTAAACGCCCCGTAGGAATAAATAATGGTGAAGGTATCCGGGCGATTGACTTTCGTCTCATGCGTGCCTCCCCTTTGTTGCTGCCACTTGGATGCCAGTGCCGATGTAAACCGCAAATTCAGGCTTTGGTCGGGGCTAACCAGTGCGGCGACCGCCCGGCGGCAATCGATACGGCCTCGCTGGGCTTGCTGGAAGAGAATGGCCGTGCACAGAAGTGATACAACAATCCCGGCGCAGCCGATGGAAAGCAGCTTTTTACGGCCAATTTTATCTACCAGCATAACGCCCGCCATGGTCATTAAAAAATTAAGCATGGTAAAAATAAGATAGCCCCAATGTGCCTGCACATCATTAAGACCGGCCTGTATCAGGATCGCTGTGTTGTAGCCGATGATCGAATTGATCCCGGTAGCCTGATTGCACGCCAGAATGACGCAGGCCAGAATGAAGGGAATCACATAACGCCGCTTCAGAAGCGATTCGCGTTTTGCTGGCAATGGTTGCGAACCGCGGGCCGGGCGGGCATGGCGGGCCAGCGCCCGCATTTCAGCCAATTCAAGGTCGGCATCGGCAGGGCGACGGGATTTCAGCAGGGCGGCGCGGGCGCGATCCAGTCGGCCTTTGTTTACCAGCCAGCGTGGCGATTCGGTAACAAAAAAACAGCCCGCCATAAACATCGCGCCCGGTATAAGGGTTATCCAGAATATGCTCCGCCATGCCACATTTTTGAAAGCCAATAAGCTCGCGGCGTCGTGAAGTGCAGCAACCTGCGCCACGCGCGCAGAAAAATACATCGCAATGATCGCCGACGCGACAATTCCCAGCGTCAACATCCACTGAAAAACCGCTGTGCCACGGCCTCGGTTTGCCGGAGTGAGGCATTCGGCCAGATACAACGGGCCTGCCACGCCGATCAGACCCGCACTGCCGCCCTGCAGCAATCGCCCCAGCAGGAGTGGGGTATATCCGTGTGACATGGCAATTATCGGAATGCTGGCGACAAATAAAGCACCGCTGATGATCAAAACTGTTTTTCGTCCAAGCCAATCCGCCAGCAACCCCGCAAAAAGTGTGGCGATCACGCTTCCAAGCAGTACCGCCGCCACAATCATGGATATGCGACCGGGACCCAGGCCAGATGTCGCTTCAAGGTATGGCAAAGCCCCGGCAATCACTCCGACATCTATGCCATAAAGCAAGCCGCCCAATCCCGCCACCAGCAGAAGAAACTGGTTGTAGCGACTGTGATTTAATACACGATCCTGGACCAGATTCAGTTCCTCAGTTTCCTTGATGGCCGCACCGGACGTTGCGGGAGATTTTCGCTCAAGACAGATACCACCGCAATGGCGCGTGCAAAAATCAAAAGCCGGTGAAGTGGCAGCGGCGGCATTTTACCATGCCCGCGATGAGCATTCGCTGGCCCGTTACAATACCGGGGATGAAAGAATCGGACCTTTTAGCTTGGCTTTACAAAAGTGCGTGGCGAAGCCGCACTGTTCCCATACCCATTGGTGATGACATGGCGGGCGTTCGGCTGTCTGATCGAACGGGCGGGAACCGACTGGTGTTATTAAAAATTGACCAATGCCTGGATCGCGTCCACTTTGATATGCGCGATCACATGCCCCGGCAGATCGGCTGCAAAGCCGTCAACCGATGTCTCTCCGATTGTGCGGCCATGGCGGCGAAACCCAAAGCCATTTTGCTCTCGGTGGCGTTGCCGACGCAGGTGTCGCTCACATGGGCGAAAACGCTTTTTCAAGGATGCAGAGCCGCCGCCCAGAAGGCGGCATGCCCCATCGTGGGCGGCGATACTGCGGTTTGGAATCAAAGACTGGCTATCACCGTAGCGGCCCTCGGCCTGCCTGCCACTGATTCGGTGTTGCGCTCCGGTGCCCGGCCCGGCGATGCCTTGTGTGTGTCGGGGCGACTCGGCGGCAGCATCCTTGGGCGTCATCTTACTTTCCGGCCCCGCATTCGGTTGGCACACCGCTTGGTGCAACTGGCTCCTATTCATGCCATGATGGATATTTCCGACGGCTTGGCCATTGATTTGCCACGTTTGCTTTCCATGTCCCGCGTGGGTGCCCAGATAGACGCACGGCAAGTTCCCATTCATCCGGATGCCCGACGCCTATCTCGCCGCGACGGCCTTACCCCGTTGCATCACGCCCTGTGCGATGGCGAAGATTACGAGTTGCTCTTTACTCTTCCTCAGAGCGATGCCGACAGGTTGCGGGCGGCCCGGTTTCCCATCACCAATATTGGCCAGATTACCCGGAGGCGGAACGAGATCGTTTTATTAAGAAATGGCCAGCCGCAACCTTGGCCCGTGGGGGGGTGGAACCACGGCGTAAAGGTTTCGCCGTCAAAGCGCATTTCATCCGTTGCTGCGGAGGCGAAGGACTGAATGTCTGCCGAATCCGCCGTCGATAAATGGATGATCGTCTGCACCTCCGCAGCGCAAACCCGGGAGCTTGGTCGCGCGCTGGGCGCGGCGGCAGAGAAAGATCAATGCATCGCCTTGGACGGCGATCTGGGTGTGGGCAAGACGGAACTGGTTCGGGGCCTGGCCGCCGGGGCAGGTACGGCCGATGATACGCCGGTTTCCAGTCCCACCTATGTTTTATTGAATATTTATCCGGCCGGTCCACGTGGCGAAGCCAAAACCGTCTTTCACCTCGATGCCTATCGCATCGCGGACGAAAGTGGATTTGATGCCGTCGGCTGGGATGATTTATTCGGTCAAAATGCCCTGATTGTGGTGGAATGGGCACAGCGTGTGCTATCCCTGTTGCCTCATGACACGCTCTTTATTGCCGGCGAATGGCTCGATGGCGACCGCCGGCGCTGGACGCTTTCGGCCAGCGGCAGGCATTCCCGTGCGCTGGTGCATGCTGTGCAGCGCGCGATGGCCACCCATTAGCTGCCCTGATGGTGACCGCATATAATTTCTTAATTAGACAGCGAATGGACCATCACGGAGAACCAAACGGACGGGCATGATTACACTGAACATTGAACCACGGCATAAATTGGCCCTTTTCGGCCCGGCCGACCGCAACCTGAAACTTCTGCGTGAACTCATGGGCGTGCAGATTTTTGCCGCCGGCGATCACCTTAAAATCAGCGGCGACGCCAAGGCGGTCGAACGGTGCGTGGCCGTTGTAAGTGAATTGCGCCGCCACCTGCCGCGAAACGGTTCAATCACCATCGATGATGTGGGCAGGGCGGCAGCGCGTTTTGCCGACGAATCGGGACGCAATGGGGGTTTGGATGTCGCCATATCCGGCAAAGGCGTCACACCCCGTACGTCCGGGCAGGCAACCTACCTGAACGCCATGGAGGAACGGGATTTGGTTTTCTGTGCCGGACCGGCCGGTACTGGAAAAACATTTCTGGCCGTTGCATTGGCTGTAAGCATGCTCAGGCGGGGGCGGATTCGGCGCCTTGTACTCGTGCGGCCGGCGGTCGAGGCCGGCGAAAAGCTCGGCTTTTTGCCGGGCGATATCCAGGCTAAGGTGAACCCATACCTGCGACCATTGCTGGACGCGCTGCACGATATGATGCCGTACGAACAGATACGCCGCTTGATGGGTAACGACATTATTGAATTGGCACCATTGGCTTATATGCGTGGTCGCACGCTCAATGATGCAATGATTATCCTTGATGAGGCGCAAAACACGACGCCATCGCAAATGCTTATGTTCCTGACCCGTCTGGGGCATAACAGCAAAATGGTCATCACCGGAGATCCGACGCAAGTCGATCTCGACGACGATCAGGTAAGCGGTTTGGTGGATGCTCGCCGCAAGCTCTCGGGCATCAAGGGGATCGGCTTTGTGGATTTAGGGCGCGAGGACATTGTCCGCCACCCACTTGTGCAAAACGTAGTAGAGGCTTACCAAAGCGTGAACTCGGGATAAGGGACGCTATAGTTGGCTTTTTCTTCCGGGCGTTACATGTTTTGCGGAGCAAATGCCGCGATGCCTGCGGCACCGATGGCGATGCGGACACGCTGAGCGCCGTTTCACACCCGCCACCCATTTAGCCGCGTCTATGAGTGCACGCGCCAAAAGCACCTCGCCATGGCTTGCCCCGCTTTGAAAATATGCACTTTATTTTCTACGGCTCATCGTACAGTTGCGGGAAAATCACTCGAAATCAATGGAAATCGTGATTTCACATCCGGAACTCACGTTTACCAAAAAACCGAAAAGTGACCAAGGCCGGAAAAGCCTCTTCCCACGGACCGTTCAGCGCAAAAAGCCGCACATCCCGCAGGCGACCCCACAGGTTTCAGCTCTTCGCGTGCCATTTTCCAAAAACCGCGGCCGACGGCGACTAAAGCCCGGCCTTTAGCTGGCGTTCGGCTTCGAGCCAATCCGTGGCGGCATCACCCGGGCCAAATCCGCGTTTAAGAAAAAGTTGGTAGGCGCGTTCGGCTATCTGCTCGTGCGTAATTGCCTTGGGCATTGATGTTTGAATCTTGGAAGATGCGGTTCCGCTCCCCTTGGCTTCAGAACGGCTTACGGGGACGACAGCAGATTTTTCGGTTGCTGCGGTGGTTTTTTTTCTCGCTGGCATATTATGCCTCCTTACATTCGGCCAATTCGCCGATTTAAAACACCTCCATCAATACGCGTCCGGGGCGGAAATCGTCTCTCCGCCTTCATACCGGACTCTTCCGCCAGTTCACGGAAGTCCTCGACTTAGACCCCATACAAGCAGCCCAACTCGCGGATGGACGTTATCAGTCCAACGCTTCCTATCTTGTATTGAAAACGCATGGTCATGTCAAGCGGAAATTTTATCGAGCCGATAAATCTGGCGTAGCGATTATCAGGCTGCGATCATTCGCAACTGCTAAACCGGCTGCTTCGTAGTTTGCGGCAAGGACAAAATGGCCCATTTTTGGCCTGTCACGGCCGCATGGGCAAGGCAAGATGGACTGTTTGTAAGGGTTTGCGATACACTCGAAGGGCGTTACACTCAAGAGGAGGTCGGTGCGGGTTGGTCTGGAAAGCCAATTCAGCGGCATAGGCGTAACTAAGCCGCCCGCCGGTAAGGCCAAAGAGGCAGCGCGCCCTGTGCAGGCAATTGTCGGTCACAAAACGCTATCTTCCGCGGCTGGCTCCAAACACCCGCCCTTGGTCTATTTCGGGCGTAAACCCGTATTCCATCAGCAGCAGACGCTTTTTGACAAAATATTTGCCTGGATATGCTCGATCCTCATCCATGCTATTGCTTTTATGGTGGTTTTAATCCTGTACACCGTCTTAAAGCCGCCACTCAAACCGCCACCCAAACAGATGGTCGTACCGGAATCTTTCTACCACAGCAGTGCAACTGACAGGCTTTTGCAGCGTACGGAGGCGCGGGATGGCAAGCGACTTGCCGCTCAGGAGCATTCCATGGAACCGCTCGCACGCGCTGTCGATCCAATT
>JAKAYZ010000214.1 GCA_021816165.1 Planctomycetota bacterium
ACCACCTTCGAGCCAAGCGTCTGGACAACCGTCCAAAGGAAGCCGCTCGCAGCTTGGGCAGTCAGTGATTTCGCGGGCTGCCCGGCACGGGGGCCGCTAGGGAGGTTTTCTTCCTGTTGGTCTGGCAAGTAGGGGGCCTCGCTCCAAAGATCCGAAGAGTCAATCTGGGGGGCGTACCTTAAACGGTCCGCCTCTGACCGTGAATATAGCGTGCCGAGGCGTGGTGGCAAGTCGGCTTCGCCTAAATGTCGGTTACGCTCAAATATTATGCTCAGTGGAACTGCGGTGGGGGTTCCAATTATAGGATGCGAGGGTTTGTCAGCGTATTAGCACTTCCAGCGTCCTGCTGCGCAGACTATAATAGTTTTTTCAGGCGTGTGGAACAAAGGCTGCCCAAGATTGGCTGGCCAAGATTGTTTGTGGACGGCGTGGCTCGAGGGAACCGATGGAGCACTTAAATGAAGATTAGGCAAATGGGCAAGAGGACCTGGGATCATTGGAAAATGCGCAAATTCTACGCCACGAAGACGGGCTTCCTATTCGCATTTTGGGACAAAATTTTAGCTGCGACTAAGTGGCCTCTCCCGGGTCGGGGCCGAGTTTATCACCTGTTGCTTACCGGGAATACACACCCTTTCTCGTTGCGGTGCGGGACAACTGACTTGATAATTCTGTTGGAGTTGCTTGCTGGTGGTGAATATGCGCCAGCCATCACCCGCCTCGCGGGAAGGTGCGGCACGATCGTTGATCTGGGGGCGAATGCCGGATTTACCGTTCGGTTATGGGCGGACTCCTTTCCCGATTGCCGGATTTTCGCAGCCGAACTCGACGCCGATAATGTCCGGGCCTGCCAAGCCAACTTTGAACTCGCGGGTATCGGGCCCCGTGTAGTGCTCGCCGAGGTATGCTTGGTAGGAACAAAAAGGCCGGTGTGTATTGATAGATCGGGCGGCAAATGTGGATTTCGCGCGACGGACACCGCCGTCGGCGGCCCCGCAATTATCGGGACCACGATGGAGGAGTTCCTTGAGAATTGCGGCGTTCCAGAGCGGATCGACCTGTTGAAGTGCGATATTGAGGGTGGAGAGAGTGATATTTTTAAAAATTGCTCAGCTTGGATTCGCCGATGCAGAATTGTTGTCGCAGAGACGCATGCACCCTACACCGCAGACGAACTGCTCGATGACATTCGGCGTGCAGGCGGGGTTATTAATGAAGTTCAACGATACGGCAAGAAAGGCAGTGGCTACGACTTGGTGATGGTGGCACTAGATGAGAATGTGGGCGAATGACGATAAATGTCACCCTGAAAGCATCCGCAAGTGCGGTATCCAGGATGGGTGAAGGTCTTTGAATCTTTGTGCCCTGTCTGACCATGGCAAGTGGTGGGCGAAGTCTGCGACAGACGCTCGCCCGCTATATCGCAAGCGCAGCACCACCGTCCGCCCGGCGAAGAAAAATGGCGTCGGCATAAAGATTGCGACCGGAATTCCTCTCAGCAGTCTCCTCCAAATCCCCCTTGTAAACTAAACCCATGCCAGTTAGCGTCCGATATATATCGTCAAAAAGTGGCTGGCCCTCGTAAAGGGTCTCGAAACTCACTTCAATAATGATGGCTGCGGCGCGGCCGCAGGTTGTCTTTCCGCCGGCTAAGACCTGATCCTCGTAACCCTGCACGTCTATCTTCAGCAAAATAGGATCTGCCAAGTCCAATGTGGCCGCGACACCGTCGAGCGTTTCCACCTTTACCGTCACTGGTTCATTTCCTGCTGTCCATGGGTAGTTTTCCTTGTGCAAGGCTGCCATCTTCCGGAAGGATGATGATGGAGCGAATGAGGACCGGTTGAATTGCAACTCCTTGCGAGCGGCTCCCAATCCAATATTGAAAGCCCGAAAATTTTCGTTGCCAGCCATGGTTTTCATCAACGCTTGTGAGCAATCAGGAAGCGGCTCAAATGAATAGATGGCAGCGTTCGGAAGGATCGCCTGTGCGCCAGCCGCGAATTGTCCAATGTTTGCTCCAACGTCCAGCACCGTGCGGAAGCCCATATCCCGTAGCCATCGCCTGCTGAGGGCGTCGTAACAGTCGCGGGGCATTCCCCGCTGCACCAGCGTTCGCAGCACCGGGTCCTCGATCTGCCGAGCGATTGATTTCATTTTGCCCGCAGCCCGGTTCAGTGCTGCGATCACAAGGCGTCGGGGCGTGATTTTCTTATTCACGGTCTATCAAGCTCCATATGGACTGGTCAGATTCTATAATTCCAACGGATTTACAAAAAGATTACCACCCGCCGTCTTATCGAAGGCGTCCAAATGCCCATGCAATGCGGCTCATATCCGCACCCAACTGGCGGGGACGGGCGTGCGACCGCCAATGTCGGCATTAACCCATTGGCGGGGCGCGACCACAACTTTATCTTTGTTGGGGTTTAACCACGCTCCCCACCAACTGAATGAGCTATTCGCAATAATATTGTGTCCGCAACAACTCATTAGGAACATTTCCTCGTAGTCCGTGCATCCCTCCACAAAGACGATTCGCTCGAATTTCAGGTGCTCTTTGGCCCATGCGATCTCGTCGCTAAAGGCAAAGATGTGTACTTCCGGGACTATGGATCTAAGCAGTTGCAGGGCATTGTTATAATAGTCCAAACCACAGACGTTGAGCCGAGTGCTCGCCGAACCTCTGACGTAATCGCCACGCCGTATGTGCAGGCTGGCGCAGGGCTGACGCATGATCAGACTCCGATAATTTTCGGCCTTTGGCGACGCGGGGAGCCGGAGTGTGAAATCCTCTCGGATCGCATTCTGACAGGCGGCGAAATACTGCTCGTTTTGCCAGAATCCCACGAGGTAAACCGGCGGTGCTATTTCCAATATCCCCTGGTCGAATTCGAACTGCTGTTTTTCGCGGCGCGGAAGGCCAAACCCTTGCGTCGCGTTTGCCTCAAGCATCGCGACGTTTTTTCGTGCGACAAGCCCGCTGATCGCGGACGATGCAAATGAAGGTAGTCGGCGAGCCAAATTTCCAAGGCGGCGGCCGGCTTTCTGCAGTGGAAGGGATTCCAGCAGAGACGGAGGATCCCGCAGTGGCACCGTTTCTGCCGCAACATTAAAAACGCCCAGGGAATATTGCCTGGAGGTATAGCTTCGGTACACGCCGATGTCCATGTAAAGCGGTGCGTTGTGGCGAAGGCTCAAGCATCGGCCCACGGCGTACTGAAACATCTGGTTGCCCAGCCCACCGTCAAGACGGGTTGTAACTTTTGCGTCGTCCATAGCGGTTCCAAGTCTCTCCGCGAGTAGAAATATTGCGCCAGTGCATTTCCAGAGAGTATAAGTTCCCCGGAACAACAAGCAAGCGAATATTGAATCTACCCGCCGGGCGGCCCAAGCACCCAGTCCCATTTTCTGCGCTCGGGCGCGGGGCGGCCCAGCCGCGCTGAAATTCCGGCAGTCCATGATGCGGCGAAGTTATGGGGCGAAAGATAGTCACGCAGCCGCAGGCTTCTGGAGCTTTGCATATACGAGTTGCTTTGTTCCAGCGCCAGGGCGACATCCCTGGAGAGCACCTGCGGATCGGCGATGTCCGTGAGTGTGCCAAGGCCGAACTCAGGCACCATGTAATCCGACCAGCCGAAGCGGCTCGCCAACACGGGGCGGCCGATCACCGCAGCTTTATTTATTATTCCAGAGGGGGCGGAATGTCCGACCAAATATGTGGCCGCGACCACATCGGATGCACAAAGTACCCAGTTGAGTTCCTCGTCGCTAAGATAGCGGTTCATCAGGAGGATCCTCTTCGAGCGAACCATGGTGCCGAACCGGGTCTGGAATAGGTTGAGTAGCTCGGGGTGCAATTCACCCGCCAGCAGCAGCCGGTCATTGGCCCGTAAGTCAGCCTTCGCGAAGGCTTGAACCAGGGAGCCTATACCTTTTCGAAGATCAAGTCGGCCCGCACATGCGAGGAAACGTCCTTGGTTCGGCAAATTAAGTCGGCGGCGAGCTTCATCCCTCTCGATGGGCGCAACTTTGTCCAGGAGTTCCGGGAGGAGGCGAATTCGCTCTGCCAGACAGCTCCCTCTTCGCTGGATGGATGCGTGTGCAACCGGGTCAATCAGCGATATGGTTGCTCTAGGCAGCGCGTTTATACATTGCTCCTTGGCCCAGTACCAGGCGAGCTGCTTCAATGTTGAGGGAGGATAGGCGAAGTCCGCGCGTATCAGCGTAAATTCGCTGGGTACCGTTGCGGGCATTGCGGGACGGCCCAGGGCACCATATAGGCCAAGCATGGCCAGAATTGGTTCGGCGTTCGGAACCAGCAGGTGCTCCGCATCAGTGCGCCGCACTGCGGAAGCCATTTCGGCGATGCGCCTCCCCCGTCCGCACTCCGGCGTCAGAGAGCAATCGGCCTTGAACCGATTTGAGATTGGTTCCAAGTGGGCGCGAAATTCAGTGGAATCGAATCCCTGCTTGGTAAGAGCCAGGGTTACGTCGCAATTAAGGTCATTAAGCGCGGGCACCAAGGCCTTCAGAAAAACGAAATTGTGGCCTCTCTCATCAGGATTGAAAATCAGGACTCGCAAGGAGGTTGCTCCAGTGGCCAGCGATGGATTGCGGCGCTAAGTTGTCACGAGTCTGATTCGGGAGTTGGTTATCTCCGCCAACTGTTCAGAAGTCGCCCGCTGCCCGCTAATGACTCGGCGGCAATTAGAACTTCATCTTACCAACGCCTTGCCACGCCAGCTAGTCGCGGGAAAAGGACAGTCGCCGGAACAGGACGCAGCAGGTATTTGACTTACGGCCACGCCGTGCAAGGGCGGCTGGATTTATCACGGTAAGAAGGCTTGCGGGATAGCGGGCTATTAGGGCGCGGCGCTGCTCACGTCGACCGCCGCATAAGCCCGCTGCGGATGACTTCAACGTACTGGTTGACCTGTCTAGATAAGCTGAAGTGTTCCATCGCCCGTTCTCGTCCCGCCGCGCCCATCTCCGCCCATCTTTTCCGATCTCCCAGTGCGCGCAGCAGTCCAGCCTCGAAGGCCGCTACCGTTGGCGTATGCACATGCCACCCGGTTGCGCCGTCCACCACCGTTTCCGCCGGACCGCCCAACGAATGGGCCAGGACCGGCTTACCCATCATCATGGCTTCCACCACGGATAATCCAAAAGGCTCGGCATCAATCCGGGCATTTACGGCGATATCCAGGACGCCGTAATAACGCTCCGGATCTGCCACAATCCCAATCATGTGCAGCCGCTCGCTTACGCCCAACCGCGCCGCAAGTTTACGCAATTGATCCGCAAAATCCCCGTCTGTTGGTCCGCCCAAAAGCATCAAATGTGCGTTGGCGTATTCGCTCGGCAGTTGGGCCATTGCCTGTAATAGTAACGCATGGCCCTTGGTGGGCTTAATCCGCCCGAATATGCCTAACACTATTGCGTTACTTGGAATTGCCAGTTGTTCCCGCGGCACGAAATCTTTCCAGATCGGA
>JAKAYZ010000215.1 GCA_021816165.1 Planctomycetota bacterium
TATCTGCGGCGTTGGTGATGTTTATGATTCCAGGGCTGGCATTGTTTTATGCCGGCATGGTGCGAAAGAAAAACGTCCTGGCGACCATGATGCACTCCTATACCGCACTGGCGGTGGTGTGCCTGCAATGGATAGTCATTGGATATATGCTGGCATTCGGAAAAGATCAGCATGGCTTTATTGGCTGGCAACCAAGTGATATTTTTCTCATAGGTATGAATCCGCAGCATCTCGTGCGACAGGGGGGAAGCTACATCCCCGAAACGGTTTTCTGCATGTTTCAGGCCATGTTCGCGATGATTACACCGGCTGTGATTGCCGGCTCCTTAGCCGAACGAATGAAATTTCGATCATTCGTTCTGTTTATTTTGCTTTGGAGCACACTGGTTTATGACCCGCTGGCGCATTTTGTATGGGGCGGTGGCTGGCTGGAACATATGCATGTCGCCGATTTTGCCGGCGGTACGGTTGTGGAAATTGCTTCCGGTGTATCCGGACTGGTCATGGCCGTTTTTCTGGGCCGACGGCTGGGCTATCCCTCGCAGGTGCTGCAGCCAAGTTCTCTGGCGCTGACGCTGACCGGAGCAGGCATTCTCTGGTTTGGCTGGTACGGCTTTAATGCGGGTTCCGCCGGTGCCGCCAACACCGTGGCGGGAGCGGCATTTCTCAATACCACCATTGCCGCGGCATCGGCCGGCGTGGCGTGGAATTTTGTGGAGTGGGTGCATCATCGTCGCCCGTCAACATTGGGGCTGGCTTCCGGCATTGTGGCGGGTCTGGTGGCCATTACGCCGGCTTGCGGATTTGTGGCGCTCTGGTCGGCGCCGATTATCGGCGTGCTGGCCGGCGTGGTGTGTTATCTGGCAGTGCAGTTCAAAGGTGTTATGGGATACGACGATTCGCTCGACGCCTTCGGTGTGCATGGGGTGGGTGGATTTCTGGGTATGTTGCTCACGGGCGTGTTTGCCGTGGCGGCGGTTAATTCCGTGCGCGGCGTCATTGCCGGCGATGTTCATCAACTGATGGTGCAGTTAACCGCGGCTGTGGCGGCGGTGGTGTATGTGGCTGTCGGCACGGCCGTGGTGGGATTTATTGTGGACAAAGTCTTCGGACTGCGGGTATCAGAAATTGTGGAGACCGAAGGATTGGATATGGGCATTCACGGCGAAAGCGGGTGGGATATCGGTGCCATGCCGGAAATGTCCATTATTGCTCCCTCTGATCCGCCTTGAATGTGTCACACGATATCTGGAAAATAGGCCCCGAAAGTATGTATTGAGTGTTTAATATTTCAGGAGTTGAAAATGAAATTAATTATCGCCATTATTCAGCCGTTTCGCCTGGAGGCCGTTAAACAGGCTCTGACCGATGTGGAAGTGTTTCGTCTGACGGTCAGCGATGTACAGGGGTATGGCCGGCAGAAAGGGCATACCGAATATTTCCGCGGACAGGCCATGCAGGTAAATTTAATCCGGAAGGTGCGCCTTGAAATCGCGGTCAACGAGGCCTTTGTGCAACCGACAATTGACGCCATCGTCAAATCCGCGCGCAGTGGCGCTGGCGGAAAGGGACAGGTTGGCGACGGGAAAATTTTTGTCCTGCCGCTGGATAACGTGGTTCGCGTAAGCGACGGAACCAGCGGCGGTGAGGCGATATAGCCGGTAAAACGGTATCGGCCATGATTTACAGTCGCAACTCATCGGGCGGTTGCCGCGGATCAGCTCGTGGCGGGGCTGATGGGGTCAGCCCACTTTGCTTAATGATCTTAAATATGTATAAGAATAAATTCCTGTGCTGTGCTGATCGGACCAGATAATGCGCAGGGCATAATTGCCAACGATTTCGGCTCCCAGAGCCGTAATCGGACCATCGTATGTCGTGCGCACCACAGGCAGCAACGTGCGCCCCAGCAGATCACGTTCCCCCTGACACCCGGCACAGGGGCACATGCGCCGCAGCGTGCGCAAATCAAAATGAGACTCAGTGCCGTCGGACCAGACAATATCAAGCGATTCTGACTTTTTCAGAGCGATGCGAACCGGTTCAATGGGCGTGGGATTTTCCATAGCCGTTGCTTTCCGCCGCGTCAGGCCGCCAATTCCCGCACCGCTTCCGCTACGTCCAAAGTGCGTTCATAGATGGCCTTGCCCACAATAACCCCTTCAATGGGGAGATGTTTCAAGGCACGAATATCATGAAGGCTCCCCACGCCGCCGCTGTGGATGACCGGAATGGTGCCGGTGTGCTGAACCAGTGTTTCCGTCGCGGCGATATTCGGTCCGATCAAGGTTCCGTCGCGGGCGATGTCGGTGTAAATAATCGCCGCCAG
Organism: Planctomycetota bacterium; assembly: GCA_021816165.1. The sequence goes on from JAKAYZ010000215.1 coordinate 2,330, forward strand.
GGGCCATTGTGCGACATTGCGAACCACTTCCAGAGCGGTTGGATTTTCCGTTCCGCTGATGGTCCAGCCATGCGTTCCCACCCGTCCATCGCGTGCATCGAGTCCCAGCACCAGCCGGTTTCGAAAGCGTGTGTCATGAACCATGGCACGGAACCAATCGCCATCCGAAATCGCTCGCGTACCCAGGATCAGACGTTTGGCTCCAATGGCCAGCAGATATTCGATGACTTCCTCCGTGCGGATCCCGCCGCCAACCTCCACCTTCAGTCCGGTTTCCCGGATCAGACGTTCAATAAGTTCCAGGTTCACCAGACGTCCGTCTCGCGCGCCATCCAGATCGACAACGTGCAGCCACCGGCAGCCGGCTTCCTTGAAACGTCGGGCAATTTCCAGCGGATCGACATCATACGTGGTCTGCTGGTTGTAATCGCCGCGAAACAGCCGCACCACGCGGCCCCCGCGTAAATCAATTGCCGGTATTAATTCAATGCCCATAAATTCTCATTTCCTGGAGGTATCTGTTCGGGATTCCAATGAGATGGAATCATCAACCCATATCATAAAAGATCCGCCGATAAATCGCGAAGCCCATGCTCTTGCCACCACACCCGTCAATTATAAGTCGGCAAAATTTCTTAATATTCTGCGGCCGGCCACCTGGCTTTTTTCCGGGTGAAACTGCACTGCCATGACATTATCGCGGCAGATCGCGGCGGTAAATTCTCCACCGTAATCCGCCGTGGCCGCTACATCGCGGGCGTCGGTCGGGCGGACGAAGTAGGAATGCACAAAATAATAGTGCGTGCCGGATTCGATGCCCTTAAAAAGAGGAACATCTCCGCGCACCTGTATGCTGTTCCAGCCCATGTGCGGAACCTTCAAGCTCGCCGGCGGCTGATCCACGGAAAATCTTACGCAATCTCCCGGCACGATGCCCAGGCCGGTGTGTTCACCATCTTCATACCCTTTCTCCATCAGCAATTGCAGACCCAGACATATGCCAAGCAAGGGACGCTGCGTGCGGATGAAATCCTTTATGGCCTCCGCTTGTCCGGATGATTCTAAGATGGCAATCGCGTCCGCAAACGCTCCAACACCCGGCAGAATCAGTTTGTCAGCGCGGCGGATATCAGCCGGTGATGAAACAATCTTCGCCGGCACGTCCAGAAGTTCAAAGGCCTTCTGGACGCTGCGTAAATTACCCATGGAATAATCAACAATTGCCAGCATGATCCTGTCCCACACCGTGCCATTGGTGCCAAGCAAATAAAGGGAATCGCACACGGTGTATTGCACACCCGGGCGACAACTCAAATCAACGCCGGATCGGCGGATTTACGGGGCATTCGTGCGAATGTATCCGCGGCTCAATGGCTTGCCGCAGTACGCCATTACCGCAATACAACGATTTCCACCCGACGATCTCTGGCGAGGTCAGTGCGGGAGATCATACGGTGGTCACCAAAGCTTACCGCCGTCATGCGGTGGCGGGAAATGCCGTGGCGTGCCAGAAACATTTCAACGGATCGTGCCCGTGCCAGCCCCAGTGCATAGTTATTGGGATACGGATGATGAATCGGGCGGTTGTCCGTATAGCCTTCAATGCGAATGCGGTCTCTGGCATAACGCGTCCGCAGCAGGTGCACAACCCGCAACAACGCGTGTTCCGCGCGAAATTGCAGCCGGGCGCTGCCGGAGGCGAACAGCACATCGCTGGAAAGAATAAATCGCCGGACTTCGGTCCGGGATCGCGCTGTGCGGTGATGCATGATCCGATGGTGCATGGCGTGGGCGTGGTAATGCCCTGACTGTGTGTTGCCAAACGTCGGCAACATGGCGTTATCCGTGGCGGGAGTGCTGCTGGCGGTTGCGGCAGGCGGTTGCTGGGCGGCTGCCGCCTGTTGGGCTGCGGCCGCCGCTATCTGCTGCTGCTGTTGCAACTGCTGGCGTGAGGTGGCCAGATTCGCCTTGACGTCCGCGAGCTGCTGCGCTAACTGTTGATTTTGTTTAATAAGCTGGGCATTCTGCGTTTGCAGCGTCTGATCTGTACATCCACCAAGACCCAAGCCCAGCAGCATGACCACCGTACCGGCCAACACGCTACGCGTTACATTCATTTTGTGTATCATAGTTCCATGATCTCCTGGTCAATTGTCCGCTCTGGTGCCATACGCCCAATAAAGCATGACAGAAGACATAATTGTACTTCAACCATGCCCATAGGCAAGCGAATCAAAAATGGCATCCTGCCCATACCGCGGCGGCTATATTCACGCTACAATTCTGTTCGATGAGCAAAAAAACCGACATATTGCTTACCCGTGAAGTGCGCCTGGCCATCACCGCTCTGGAAAGCGCCCCCGGTGAAGCCAATAATTTTGCGGCCAATCCCCCGCCAAATGGGGTTATCCCCGTGGTAACCTTAAATGTGCGGATGGCCGGCCGGGTGAATGCCGATACCGGCATGCTGGTAAATATCAAACATATTGACCAGATTGTCCGGCGCGTTGCAGCGCCGGCGATGGCGGATATGCTGCGTCCGGATATTCGTTCCATTGGTCCGGGGCTGCTGCTGACGGAACTCTTCCAGCGCTGTGGTGCGGCGCTGGTGCCTTACGAGATCAATGACCTGACGCTTCATGTCAGTCCCTGGATGTACTTTCAAGCCAATGGCGGAGAACTACCCATGATACGAATGGCCCAGAGATTTGAATTTTCGGCAGCTCACCGTCTGCATAATCCGGACTTTTCACCTGAAAAAAATCTGGAGCTTTTCGGCAAGTGCAACAATCCTAATGGTCATGGCCACAACTATGAACTGGAAGTGCTGGTCGGCGGGCAGCCTGATCCGCACTCCGGGCAAATTCTGCCGCTGGCCCAATTCCAGCGATTGATCAATGAACATATTATTGACGTATTTGATCATAAGCATCTCAATTTGGATTGTCCGGAATTCGCCGCTCTCAATCCCACCGTGGAAAACATCGCCCAGATCATTTTTTCCAAATTGCAGGGTGTTTTTCCCGCCCACGTCAAGCTCCTGGCCATCAAAGTCTGGGAAACGCCGAAAACCTGCTGCGAAGTCCGAGCATATTAGTCGCATTGCCTGCGGGACAACGTGTTCCTGATCCGGTGTTCCCTCCCACTGGCAATTCGAGAGGGAA
>JAKAYZ010000216.1 GCA_021816165.1 Planctomycetota bacterium
GCTGGGAAAAACACTCTTAGCCATGCAATTTCCGTGAAAAACAGACGCAATACGGAATTATTGAGCGCAAATTGCCATTTTGCAAGAAAAACGATCGCAAATCTGTCGTATGACGCTATTCAGGGTAACGCCGGAAGGGCTGCGGAAGCTTCTCCGCAGGCAAGCCCAGGAATTTTCTAGCGCGGAGACTACCGCCCGCAGCCGCCCATTGGAACCATTTCATTGCCTTGGCACTATCCTTTGGAATCCCCAGTCCACCTGCATACAGTTCTCCAATATTAAACATGGCACTACGTCCCCCAGCTTTGGCTGATTTCTTGAACCACTTCATCGCTCGTTTGTAGTCCTGTTTTACTCCATAACCGTGCTGATAGAAAGTTCCCACTTTGAACATGCCAAATAGATTGCCGGTGCGACCTCCCGCAGCAGCCTTGCGATACCATCTCAGGGCCCGAATATAATTCTGCTTGACTCCCCATCCCTTTTCATAAAATCGGGCAATTTCATTCATCGCATCTGTATCACCGGTTGCAGCTGCCCTACGATACCAAGCCATGGCGCGCCGGTCGTCCTTCTGAACACCCTGTCCATTCATATAAAGTTCCGCAATGCCGTCCATCGAATCGCTGTCGCCAACATGAGCTCCCCTGCGATACCAGGACATGGCTCGCCGATAGTTCCGCTTGACGCCGTCGCCCTCCTGATAAAGCGTTCCCATCCAGCACATTGAAATTGGGTCACCCAGCGCTGCCGCTCTGCGATACCATGCACGAGCATCCTTGCCGTCGCAAGCACCGATATCCTGACACCGGTAGAGATCGGCGATGGATGTAGCGGCACTGGAATTGCCGGCACCGAGGCTTTTGAGATACCAGATAAACGCCTTTTTATAATCGAGCGGCACTCCCCGCCCGCCGTTGTACAGCCAGCCAATATCAGCCATCGCGTCGGCGTTGTCCAACCCCGCACCCCTGCGGGCCCAATCCATCGCCTTATGGTAGTCCCGCTTGACGCCATGAGCCGTTTCGTAGAGAAACGCGAGTGTTGCCGCGGCGTCACCTGACCCGGCCACGGCAGATCTCTTATACCACGCGACGGCCTTGCCGTAATTCTGCGCTAATCCGCCGCGGGCATATTGATAAAATCTTGCAAGCTCGAACATTGCAGTGCGGTTCCCGCCATTCGCCGCTTTTCTATACCACTTTTCCGATGCCTGCATGTTCTGCGGCACTCCCCATCCCACATGGTAGAGCCAGCCAAGGTTGTACATGGCGTCGCAATTTCCGTGGGCGGCGGCTCGCCGCCACCACCCGATGGCGAACTGGTAACTCATCGGAACGCCATACCCCTTTTCGTAAAGACAACCAATATTCAACATCGCCTGGCTATTACCGGCGCGTACAGCCTTTCTGTACCAATACATTGCTTCCTGATAATTCACGAGGACGCCCAAACCGCGCTCGTAAAAAAATCCGATGCTACACATCGCATTGCCGTTCCCCGCTTTTGCGCTTTTGCTATACCACTGCCGGGCCTTTTGATAGTCTCTGGGGACACCCAATCCCGATTGGTAGAGCGTTCCAATATCGTTCATCGCTGCGGCATTGTGCTGCAATGCGCTTCTGCGATACCAGGCTAGCGCGGCTTGACCATCTTGCGGCACGCCTTCACCACGTTGATACAGCAGGCCAATGCATGTCATTGCATGTGCACTACCCTTTGCGGCTGCGGCCCTGTACCACTTCATCGCCTTCGGATAATCTCTCGCATATTCCGACCCACCTTCGTAAAGCCAAGCAATCCGATTCATCGCGATAATACTGCCGGCGGCGGCTGCCCTATGGAACCACGCCATCGCCAAAGGGATGTCCTTTTTGACCCCGTGCCCGGTCTGATAAAGAATGGCGACGTTGTACATCCCCTTGACGTTGCCTGCATCGGCAGCCTTGCGAAACCATTGCATAGCCCGCAGGAAATTTTGTGGAACGCCTTCGCCATTCTCATAGAGGTAGCCGATGAGATTCATACCTCCGGAACTTCCCCCTCGGGCTGCCTTACGGGCTTCTTGAATTGCTTCTACGAAGCGCCCGTTATTCAACTGCTTTTCCGCCAGGTGCAGGGCGTTGTCTGCATCTGCATTTTTTTGTGCGTCCACCGCGTCTGCGTTGTGCATTCTCATAGCAACCAAGCCGGCCGCGACGAAAAATATGCTCGTGACCACACATACGCTTTCATGTTTACTTTTGTGCACATTTTTCGATTGGCGCATGCAATGTGAACCGATAGCCGCCGGCGGCAGATCTTGCAGGACGCGGATTGACTGACCCAAACCGGTCCGCACTTCGGCTTTACGCGAACGATCTGGTATCGTAGACATCGCACATCTCCTATCACATCGCAGTGTGCAACTGAAAGACGTAACGCCGTAAATCCATTTGTCTGCCGGGACATTGGGGTGCCAAGCCACTTGTCGTGCCAATTCGCCCGGCTTTCCAAGGTATAGCCCGAATTTTAATAATAACCAAGGCAACGCACCGCTGCAAATCCGAGTTGCAAATCCGAGTTGCAAATCCGAGTTGCAAATCCGAGCCGACAATCCGTGCCGATGCGGGCGGATGACAACTGTGAGTTAACGCCATACAATGTTATACAAGAGGTATATTATGCGATCCATTTTAGCAGCGATCTTCGTGATTTTTTGCACCTCGGCTACTGCTTCGGCGGGCGATTTTCTCGCTTATGTTCAGGCTTTTAATTCACCCATATTGATGGCCAACGGCAAGGTACAATTGTCCTGGCCGGTGCTGCAGCAGAAGGTGGTTGATTTTATCAACATGCAACGCAGCGCGATCATGGGCGGCGGCGCGTTCAGCCGTTTTATGGTTAGGGCTGATTCGATTTGCGTAACGCATTTGCCAGGCGGCAATAATTTCCTTATCGCTGCCGAGCGCTACTATTCTGGGAAGAATACACAGTCCACCACGATCTACGAGGTTCATTGTCCCTCGAAGGAGGGGAAAGTCGGTGTGCGAATCGTACGCACAATTCATGTCCCATGGCAATTTATAGACGATACCAAGTCGCATGTGTGCCGGGGGATTCAGGCCGGTCCGGATGGGATTGTGTGGGAAACACGGCAGGGACCGGCCCAGAAGCACCATGGCTATATCGAGGTGGCGGCGGTGAACTGGCAAACACAAAAAGTGCTGGGAAAATGCCGCATTTATGTTAAGGATTTGGGCGAGGCGGGCATGCCGGAACCATTGGACCATGCCGCAATTCTTTTTGCCTATCCGCATTTCGAACAGGTGATGCGAAACGGCGGTGTGCATAATCACTTCGGAAAACTCCACACAACTCTTATCATGGAAAACGGGCGCAAGCATATACTCCACCTGGCACCCAAATTACCGGATAAGCCATTCCTTTGCGCTACGCGGGGAGGCAGAAGCACGGGTATCACCTATGACGGCCGGAACTTTGTTTCCTTTTCGATTGATCCGCAAGGTAAGTTGTCTACCCCGTACACACGTAAACTGCCGCTGAAGGCCATATACGCCCAGCATGTTGGCAATCTCAAGTCACAGCGGATGGCACCCCTTCACGCTGAAAGCTACTGTTGGATAAGCCATAATAAAGCGGCCGCTTTGGTAAGATACGCAAGCCACCAAAAACTGATCTGCCTGAACCCATCCACAGGGATTATCACGCACGTAAAGGAAGTAGAGCTATCCGTTCAGTGGTTATATGCGCGGCACGGAAAGCTCTACCTGATCAACGATATGGGCAGCATTATTCCCTGGGCCAACAATGGCCCATCAAACGCAGCATTCGGCATGGCTCCAAATGATGTCGCAGGTGTCGCCGGGGCGCAGTAGAGCTCATATCGAAGGCCGCTGCCCAGTTCTATTTAAGACCGGACTCGAATAAATAATATTCACGGCTGTCCCCTGATCTCTTAAGAGGCCTATCGACCAATGAGGGCGGTATAGAAATTTTTCATGCTGCGAAGATATCGGTGACTTGTGTTACAGCGTTTTGAACCATGGGGCGGCTGGGGCGGCTGAGGGCGAAGGGGTTGGAACGATTATAATGTATATTAATGTCTTGGATACGTGCTGGTGATCCTGTTGAGGGGTAAACGATGAGCTATGATTTATATTTCAAGGTTCGTGACTCGCAGGCGAAATTCACGCGCGAGTCAGCCCGTGGATTTTTTGACCAACGGAAGAACTACCAACTCACAGATGCACAGGCAATCTATCAAAACAGGGCCACAGGCGTTTACTTCAATTTCAACTTTGACGAAATTATAGATGGAGAATCGCCCGGGACTCTGCCAATCGCTTTTAGTCTGAATTTTTATCGTCCCCATATTTTTGGCATTGAGGCCGAATTGGAGGTACGCGCCTTTGTCAAAGCTCTTAATCTACTTGTCTTTGATCCGCAGATCGGCGGAATGGGTGAGGGCGAATATTCGACGGAAGGCTTTTTGGCGGGCTGGAACAAAGGCAACCATTTTGCGTACAGCGCGTTTCTACAGGGAAATCCCGACCAGAAGCCGCCGGTGCTTGCCACTGCCCGAATTGAAGATTGTTGGCGTTGGAACTTTGCCGTTGCCAGCGTGCAGAAGCGTCTCGGCGACAAGTTCTTCGTGCCACGGTACCTATTCGTGGAACACGAGGGGAGGGTGGTGAGAATGATCGCTTGGCCGGACGGGGTTCCGACAGCGATACCGGAGTCGGATATAATCGCCATTCCGCGAAAGCCGAATTTACGCGACAGATTTTTTGGAACCAAGGAGGGCGTCGTATTCGCCGCATGGGATGATGTTCAACCGCTTCTTGAGAAGTTCCCAAAAACAATGGAATCGCTGCCATACTGCTTCCTCGGAGGTTCGAATGCTCCCTCGTCCATTGCGGCCCGGAAAAGGAAAATAAAACCCATCCTCGGAAGGCCAACTAGCGTAGCCATTGACAAAATTATGAACCGGGAACTGGTGGAAGAGGCAAGGAAACACGTCCAGTAACGCATATCTGCCGGAGGCGGTCGCGTTTGGAAAAATACGTACAACGTGAACTTTTTGCACGCCTCCCGCTGCCGCTGCTTCCGAGACTTTTAACGATTAAGCCATCGCCTAAACCCTACTGGGAGTGTCCTCTTCACGGCTGCGGCGTCCGAAGTGACGTGCAAACCGGCATTGGCAGCCGTCGGCGTTTCCAACCGCTTCTTGGGCCGCAAGAGGGCAGGCACTTGAGTATAAGGAAGACTGCTGCAGGAGCGCTCGAATGCGCGTGATAGACACCCTTGGTTCTCAGGAGCAAAGATATGAGTATCCGTAAGGAAACCTGCAAAAGCCGTGTGCAGGAATTCTGGCGTTGGTTCGCGGAAGCGGCTCCCCGTTATAGCGGGACAATTTCCGCTGGCGCGTGCGCCACATTGACAACCGAGATCAGTGCAAAAGCGAACGCGATGGCCGACGGTCTCGCTTG
>JAKAYZ010000217.1:0-1436 GCA_021816165.1 Planctomycetota bacterium
CCCATCCCCATACCCATCCCCATACCCATCCCCATACCCATGCCCCTACCCAGGCCAGACATATTTTGGCCCAGCATGTTCTGGTTCGGATAATACCACTGGTAATGGGCACCAATGGCCAAGCCTACCGGCACGATTCCCGCTTCCATCAATCGGGCAAATTCCAGAGCTGAGACCGTGGCCACCACCGGATTTCGCGATTCACCCAACCCGGCGATGGAAACCGCCGTGCCTAAAACGCCATAGTCCATCTGGCTGGACGTGTCGGCCATGCGCTGCACTTTCATGGTGACATCCACCACGGCGTTGGCCCCCAGGGCTGCGGCCTCCCGCCAGAGGCGATCAATGGCTTTGTGCCAGCCGTCGTAGTGGCCGCGCGTCCAGGAAAAACCATACTGATACCAGCAGTTGCCGGAAACCAAGCCGATAGGTTTGATGCCGTGGCTCCGCTGGGCCAGCAGCCCGCCCACCGAAGTGGTGGACACCCACGGCAATTTGCCCGATTTGGTATCCGCAAGCCGCCGCTGCACAAAACTTGGCATGCGGTCCTGATCCAGACACGATTGCCATTCCTGATCGCGCGCCGCCTGTTGCGCCGCATGGTTTGCTGCATCCGGATCGCGCGCCGCCGAGCGAAAAATTCTGCTGAGAAATGCCATAGCCTTCAGGCTCCATGTCCGACACCATCAGGGTATCAGCTCATCAAAAATTGCCGCAACGCACCGGCGGCTTGAGCGCTGTGACCCGAGAGGTTCTGTAACTCCACGTCCAGATTTTTAAGCCAGTCCGAAAGCTCCACTTCCCGGCTGCTCAGTACAATCCCCCGCACTTCCTTCACCTGTGATACGCTGATACCCCCCTGCGAGTTCTCCAGAATGTAACAATCTCCACCGGTGCGCACAGTTATTTTTTGCACATGCATCTGCCGCGAAAAGAGACTCTCTTTCTTGCGTTGCACCTGCACATGCTCCGGCAACGACTGTTCCAGTCGCACCGCCAGCGCTTCGATAAACGACTTGTTATCCTTTTCCGCCCGGCGCAACCATGCGGCGTGAAGATCAAAACCTTCCGGTTCAGCCATTGCCCAAGCCCTTTTTGCTGCACAACCAAACTTGGAACTTCAGTATAGGTGAAATCCATTGGCCACGTCAAACAATTCCACCCCATCCGGGCCATAAACTTTTGTTGCCCCCCCCCTTCCACGTGTTTCCGGCGGTCTTTTAACGCACCGGCGTGTCCGCCGATGGCGGCAAGATGGCGGTTCTGCCGGCAAGGCATTGGGAGAAAATACCTTGCGCAATTACATCGCAGGAGTTTTGACCCCTGGCGAAGCCTGACAGGCACGCATACCCCGGCAGTGAGGCTCTGCGGAACGATTGACGCCACCGACGGTCAAAAGAACCAACTGGAGTACTCAAGTTGTTTTTTTGCGATGC
>JAKAYZ010000217.1:1446-5490 GCA_021816165.1 Planctomycetota bacterium
AGATACGATGATACAATAATGGCATGATCATGCACAGCCAGCATATCTATTACACGTCCACCTCCAACATGCCTCCGCACGCTTTCTTCTCGCTTTTCGCGTTGGTGTTAGGCATCTTTCTGGCCGTGATGGCTATATTCATCGGCCTGGGTGTGTTGATCTGCTGGATTCTTTATGGCTGCCTGAAGCGCGTGCCGCCACAGTTTCGCCAGCAGGAACCGGGCTTGGCATGGCTGCTGCTGATACCTTTTTTTGGAATCGTCTGGAATTTTTTCGTATTTCTGCCTCTCGCCCGCAGCTACCAAAGCTATTTTTACAGCCGCGGCCGCACGGACCTGAAGGACTGCGGCTACAACGTGAGTCTGGCCTACTGTATCTGCGCGGCTATTTCGATAGTTCCCTATCTGGGGATACTGCTCGGGATTCCATCCCTGGTTTTGCTGATTATCAGTCTGTCCAAGGCCCATGCCCTAAGCCGGCAAATTGAGCCATTTACCGAAATACCCGGTGCCCCGCAGATGTATTATGGCTACCCGCCGGCAACCACAGGCCAGCCACCACCGCCGCCGCCTGCCCCACCAAACTGAAAAGCTCTGCACCAGATGCGGACGTACTTGCCCCGCCCGATCGCGGAGTCCCTTGTTAATGGCAGCCATGGGCCATACAGGTGCCGGTGGAATTCTCCGCGTCGCGGCCCAACATACATTCGCCACAGCTGGAGGAACTTAAGCTGGCTCCGAGGCCGGCCGTGGGACGGCTGGATAATGGCCGGCACTATTCATCCGCGATGGAACGCCATACGCTGGCGATAAGGCTGAAAATGGTGGTGAAAGTTAAAAGTATCCAGCGGCCAAAGGTCATGGGCCAACCGAGCAGCCCATGCATGATCTGGTTGAGAAGCCAATCGGTAAACCAGACTGGTATCCAGCAGGCCAGCACCAGCAAAATGGTAAGTACGATGCCGCTGAACCCCGCCTCGGCTACCGCATCGTCGGCGATGTACCATCCAATGATGCCGCCGGCTACCGCCCCGATGAACGGGTCAAAAAGCATCGGAACGCCGCTGGCGGTGAGTTGGGTGATAAAAAAGATGATGACCCAGGCGCCGGCAATCTTGAGATCTTTTTTGGCCAGAAAAATAACGAGCCGCTGCAATTCTTCCAATCCTGCCGGTATGCGTGAGGTTCGCTTGGGCATGGCCTGAATCCCGCGTTACGGTTACGGCGCTGCCGGCCCGTAGGAGACGGGGCCTTGGTTCGCCGCAGTTGGTTCATTATACCCCCCAGCCCGGCTTTGTGGTGTGCAGGCCGGGAAGGAGAATGTGGAATGTGGAATGTGGGCGCGTTTGCACACTCAATTAAAGCCGGTTGTTGGCTATAACAAGGGGATGAAACAAAGCGGTGGCCAAAAGGGGGAATGGCTCAAAATGCGGTTTGCAGCGGATGTTCCAGAAAAATCCGGCGGCTTGCAGTGCAATCATGTGCCGTAAAATCAACGGGTTTTGCGTCTTGACTGCAGCTGAAATGGAGCACTATCGCCAGGGGATGCCGTATTGGTCGAAGAAGTCCAGCGGGTACGGGCGGCCAGGGTCGCTGATGGTGTCCAGCCAGCGGATTTCGTCGGCTGACAAGGTGAGCGTGATAGCACCAGCATTGTCATCAAACTGTCCCAGCGTGCGCGCTCCTATGATAACAGCAGCCATTGCCGGGCGTGTTAGAAGCCAACCCAAGGCCACTTGGGAACAGGATCGCTGATGCTGATCAGCAACCTGCCGAACGGCATCGACGATGCGCCACCGCCTTTCCGATTCCTGTTCCGCGGCGACTTTCTGGAACTGCTCTTCTGATTCAATAGCGTGAGGATGGGGAACGGTGCTGCCAGTACGGCTCTGGCTAAAGCGTTTCCATTCATCCAGAGTCCGGGCCGCCCGTGCCATGCGACTGCCCTCCGGCGGCAGGGCATCGCGGCGGTATTTGCCGGAGAGCCAGCCGGCCGCCAGGGGGCTCCATGCCGTTAGACTGACGCCTGCGTCCAGGCAGGCGGGAACCACTTCCCACTCCGGAGAGCGGCACAAAAGGCTGTACTGCTCCTGCAGGCTGACCGGACGAGGCACGCCGAGTTTGTCGGCCGCAGCCGCCACGCGGGCGACATGCCAGCCGCTGTAGTTGGAAACGCCCCAGCAGCGAATCTTGCCCGAATCGATCAGTCGCCCAAAGACGCGGACGGTCTCTTCGATGGGGGTGACAAAGTCCCAGCAGTGCGCCTGGTAGAGGTCGATGTAGTCCAGCCGCAGCTGGCGCAGGCTGTTGTCAATTCCCTGGTAGAGGTGCTTGGCGGTCAGGCCAACGTCATTGGGTCCGCAGGGCGGCGCCGGGAAGCGAGCCTTGGTGCCGATGACCAGTTGGTCGCGGTCACGCCGGCCGTGCAGCCAGCGGCCCAGGACTTCCTCAACACCAGGGTAATTGTCGGCCATATCGAGGAGGTTGCCGCCACCAGCGACGAACCGATCGAGCATGCGGCATGCGGTCGGCTCATCCGCGCCGCCAGGCTCAAAGCTCATGCATCCAAGACCTATCGCCGAGACTTTCATGCCGGAGTTGCCGAGAAAACGATATTGCATGGTGTGTTCCTTCAAAAGCCGTCCCCGCGGCAAGACCTTTTCCTGACGCGGAGCAAGCGTGCCCGGTTGCTCAACATACCTGGCCCATGATACCGGCTGGCCGGCGATGAATGAAGCGTTGCGTACCGCCGCGTGATGGCTATCATGGATCGGCGCGGGCCAATGAATGCATGGTGCTAAGCCCGTGTGAATCGCGGCTTCGCCCGGCGATTATATGGAGAACCAAGCGATGGCCGAAACCTCCGGCAGAAAAGTAAAAGTGGGCGTGGTGGGCTGCGGGGTGGTGGCGACGGCCTATTACCTGCCTTACCTGATACGCATGAAGAACGCGGAACTGGTGGCCGTCTGCGACCGGTATGAGCCACGGCTGCGCGCGAGCGCCCGCATATTTGGCGCCAAACAGCAGTACCTGGATTACTACGAGATGATCGATCGCGCCGACATCGAGGCGGTATTGATCCTGACCACACCGGGGACGCACGTACCATTTGCGCTAAAGGCGGTGGAGGCAGGAAAGCACATTCTGCTGCAGAAGCCGATGGCCACTGACATGGTTGGAGCGCGCAAGATCGCCGAGGCCGTACGCCGGCATAAGGTCAAAGCGCTGATCGAGCCTTGCTCTGGCACTCCTCTGGAACCCGGAGTTTCAGACCTGCGGGGTCTGGTCAGAAAAGGTGTGCTGGGTGAGATACTCTGGTTTGCGCTGACCGGGGTCGGGGCGACGAGTTACGGCCCCTGGATGGGCAATAACCCCTATGGACAGGACACCTTTTTCAGCAAAGATAGCGGTGGTTTTCTGTTCGATTTCCCCTATGCGCCCACGCAGATTGTCGGCGTCCTGGGACCGTGCAAAAGCATCATGGCATCGGCACGCATCGTCGTGACTGAGACGGATATTGTTCCGGAGGAAAAATACGATGAGTTTCTCAGCAAGGTAACAGATCCTGATCGGGCCAATTACTGGGACGTGGTACTGGATCTGCCGCGCACAAAGCACATCAAAGTCGAGGCTGTGGATAACGCCTACTCCCTGTACGAGATGGTCAACGGCGGAGTGGGAAGCTCTCATGCAGGGCGGATCTTTCATCCGGTGATGCCTGGGGCGGGGGATGGCGGGCTGCAGATATTCGGCACCGCAGGTAACCTTATTTTCGGCTCGGGCTACACCGCCTCCATCATCAGCAAGCATAAGTCGCTTCTACCCAAAGTCGACGCCGACGGCTGGTATCACTACTGCGCACCGCCGGCCAAGGGTCCGGGCAAGTGGCCTCAACCTGCGCCCGGCGGATTCAACTATTACCACGAGTCCACCCGGCACCTGGTGGAGTGCATCCTGGAGAACCGTGAGCCGGTGGTGAACGTGGATTGGGGCCTGCACATCACCGAGATGATGGCCGGCGCGGTAGAGTCGTACACCACCGGCA
>JAKAYZ010000218.1 GCA_021816165.1 Planctomycetota bacterium
GCGCGCACGTCTCCACCGTCGGACCACACATGCCAAGCGTTAGCCTGGCACCGGCCGCAGCTGCGAAGGTGGCGGGCCTGGGGGTACAAAGTGGCCACCCCCCGCAAAGCGTTCATCCGCACGGTGCCGCACCACAATGGTGAAACTGGCTCCACCATGCGCCACCACCGCCCCCGCTGGAACCTCCGCCATCACATCTTGATATAGCGGTATCGTCTGGGCCGGATTCATCTGGACCATCAGGGCACCGCGGCTCGCCGGCAAGCCGGGATATTCGCGTGTTCCCATGGCAACGCCACTGGCACTGAGAATAAGTCGCGCATAAAGGCGATTACTTTTGTACGCCAGAATACGCCGTACCGCCTGAACCAGCGTCGATAGATTATCTGGCGCAAATTGCTGGGGGTAATAGTCAAATGCCTGCTGCAGTACCGCCTGCGCAGACCCTACCACCAGGTGATACTGGCCGTTGGGGATATTCACAGGTACTTTCAACCTCAACCGGACCATGCGCGGTCGGCCGTTAAAATTCAACAGTCGCACCCGCGCCACCACCGTATCGCCCTGCGCCACCACGCGGCGCTGCACGGTTACACCGGTAATGGCAGCGCTGCGATCCACCGGATCGAGAAAGATATGCACATCCGCACTAGTCAGCGCCAGCTTATGAAATGGATTGTTGATCAGCAGGCCCACTGGCAAAAGCAGCCGGGTCATAAATCCTTTGATGGAATAATGGGTGTTGGTGATTTCATCATCAAATGGAATGGCAGCCCCTTTGAAATTGAAGCGGCCCGCCACATGCAGGGTAAAAAGCCCCTTGGGTTTCTGATGGGCCACCATGCTGGCCAGAATCGCGGCACCTAAGGAACTTACAGTCGCATTGACATTCGGATACAACTTGTAATGAAAGGTTTTATCCAGCGTGCCTGACGCATTGGCCATCCGCACCGTAATCGGCACCTGCCGGACGGGTCGCCCCAGTTCCCCCACAATGCCCGTCGCCTGGTCCATCACCAGCCGCCCCCGCACCCGATCCGTGGAACCAATCTTAAACGAAGTACGTACACTGGGTAGAATGGTATAAATGTACGCCGTGGAAATGGGTAAGTGTGTCAGGCCCTGGGCAAAAAACCGATGCCCAAAAGCGTATACCCGCCGCCCCACCACCGCCGTTACTGTGCCGATGGCACCCATGTCCGCATCGCCGCTCAGCAGCGGAACACCGATGGCCGCACCTGGACGCAGTCTTAATGCCCCAGGCTTGAGTTCGGTCATGCCCCCCAGCAGAGTTGCGCGGCGGCCACCCGGCTGCCCCGCGGCACCGGCAGCCATCGGTACCAGCGACGTACCCCGGAACGCCCCGCGCAAATACCGCAGCAAGGTGCCGGAGGCACCGCTGACCATCAATGGCGACGCTAAGGGAACCAAACCGCTGCGGCCGGAAGTGCTTAAGCCATTTTTATACCCGGCCGAGGTTTGCGCACCATCAACCGCCAGCAGATGCGCCGCCAGCGGACCCCATCCTGCCCAGGCGTGGGCTATGGCATAATTCCAACCCAACCCGCGCACATATCCCGAACCACCGGACCAACCCATCGCTCCTTTGTGGCCGACACCAAGCTTGGGTACCGGTATCCGCAACATCTGCCGAATGGGCTGAACTCCGCCGATTGGCTCTTTGGAAAAACCCCATCCATACGCAATCGCGCCGATCAACTTGCCGTCAATGTACACCGGCGAACCGCTCATACCCTCAATGATACCGCTTTTACGTAACCCCAGTCCCCAACACTTCACCAAAATTACGTTCATGGATGGACCGAAATTTTTAATTACATCCAGCACCCGCACATGAAATTTCTGAATCTGCGCGCCATGCATCACCGTTAGCCCGTAACCCACCATGCCCGGCTTGAGCTTATTTTCAAACAGATATAACTTTGGATCGGGATTAAACCATTTGCTTGCGCGGTTTGGCCTGGTGGGTGCCCGGACCACGGCGGACTTTGCCACGACTGGTGCTACTGCGGCTACAGTCCGCCCCCGGGCTACAAACAACATCATCCCACTTCCCACCAAAACACAAAACCATTTGGACATCATGCCAGCACCTTAAGCACCACGAACCTTGCAGCCATGCGCACCGCCGCCTTATGCTCTCCTACGCAACCGGCCCAGAGTATATCGGCCCGCACGGAACCTGTCATGGATACGCACCAACGACGCGGTTTGTGCGTTCCGCCGGCCTTGGTTATTATTACTGGCGTAGGAGCACATTGAAAGGTTTGATTGAAACTTGACACAGCGGGACTTTTTTTAGATTGCGATGGTTTTGAATACCACCATACCAGCTTCCCCGCCTGATGTTGCAATCCGGGCTGGCGAGTCTTGCACCGCAGACAGGGCAACCACGCCGATCTTTGCAGTCATTATCCCCGTCTATAACAATCCCGATACCGTGGCCAAAATTACCGCCGACGTGCTATCCGGATTTCCGGCCGCCCGCGTGTTCGTCATCGACGATGGCAGTACAGACCGTACCCCCACCGCTCTGCATGAACTGGCCCAAAGCCTTCCCGCCCCACAAGCACAACGCTTAACAGTGGTGACCCACCCCAAAAATCGAGGTAAAGGTGCAGCGCTTGAAACCGGCTTCCAGTCCGCCTTCACCGCGCGCTGCACCCATGCCATTACCATGGATGCCGATGGCCAGCACCTTCTGACCGACATGCTTAAGCTTACGCAGGCCGCCACCGCATTTCCCCAGGACTTGATCATCGGCGAGCGGCAAATGAACCGCGCCGTGGTTCCTAAAAACAGCATTCGCGGACGGGATCTCTCGCGATTCTGGCTGTGGCTGCAAACCGGCCAGGATGTGCCGGACAGCCAGTGTGGGCTGCGGGTTTACCCGCTGGTCTACACCATGAAGTTGCGTCATTGGTTCCACCGCTTTGATTTTGAAACCGAAACGCTCGCCCGCCACGGCTGGGGCGGAGTGCATATTCGCAGCGTGCCCATCACCTGCATCTACTTTGCTGGCGAAGCACGCATTTCCCACTTTCGGCCATTTCGAGATACCGTCCGCGGTGTGCGGCTCAACGTACTGCTTACCACCCGCAGGCTTATGCCATGGCCGGTCGTGAAACTTATTCAACGCCCTTCCCTCCATTCCATCTACCGGCGAGATAAACACACCTATTGGAGCCTGAGCTATTGGAAGGCACTGACCTGCCAGTTGCTGCAAAATAATTCCTCCAATACCCAGCTTTCCGCGGCCATCGGAGTCGGTATTCTCATCGGCTTGTTGCCAATTTACGGATTACAGACTGTCATTGCCATTTGGGTAGCCGACCGGTTGCATCTGAACCTGCCCGCCACACTGCTTGGAACAGAAATCTCCATCACCCCCACCATGCCATTCTGGCTTCTTCTGAGCATCGAAACGGGACACCTGCTTTTGCACGGAAGCTTTGTTCCATGGAATTTTTCCGGCTGGACCGGCTTGTCCATTTCTGGATTTTTGGAAATGCTGGGCGATGAATTTTTGCCTTCTTTTCTGCTCGGCGGGTTGGTAGTGGCAATGGCCTTCGGAACCATCGGTCTGCTGCTGACCCGCGCCGCATTAAACCGCTGGCGACCCGCCGGACGTAACTTGTTTGCAACGTCGGCTACCACCGAATCCGAAGCTCTGACCACCGATTCCGCGGCGTCGCTGAGCGAAGTGCGCCACCCGGGTTGACCACCACCTTAGTACCGCCCGCAAGCTGTTAGGCCAGCGACGGTCCAGTAAAGTGTGTTGGCTTGGTCACGATGGCGTGGGCCAGCCGCGGCGAATTTATGTTGGCGCTTGCCTGCAGGCGCAGTTGGCGAATTGAACGCCCCAAGGGTACCCCGCCCGGCGGTTGCGGCAGCGCAACAAATTTGCGTGTGCGGCCCAAATGCAGATAATTCGAACTGATGGTAACGCTTGCTGAACCAATCTCAGATTGTAATACTCCCCAAAAACTGGGCGCGCTGCTAAGGTAGTTTTTGCCCAGTTTTCGGAGTGTGTTTTATGTCAGCGAAACGTCGTCAGTTTACGTCGCAGTTCAAGGCCAAGGTGGCGATGGAAGCGATGAAGGGCCAGCGAACTATCGGGGAACTGGCAGGATTGTATCAGGTTCATCCGTCGCGGATTGCGGCGTGGAAAAAGCATCTGGTTGAATATGCGGCCATGGCGTTTGAGGAATCGGCTGGTCCGGGCGGCGACCGTTCCTCGCCGGCGATCACGGCGCAGTTGTATGAGCAGATCGGTCGGTTGCAGGTGGAATTGTCGTGGCTAAAAAAAAAGTCTGGACTGGACGCCTGACCAGAAGCGTCAGGCGGTGGATGCCGGCCATCCTGGGCTGTCGGTACGGCGGCAATGTGAACTGCTGGGGCTATCCGCGAGCAGTTTGTATTATCATCGGGTCCCTGTGGATCCGGAGGATTTGTTTATCATGGATCTAATGGATCGACAATATCTGAAAACTCCGTTTTACGGGGTCTTGCGTATGACGGCCCAGTTGCGTCGGCGTGGCCTGACAGTGGGTGCTAAACGTGTACGGCGATTGATGCGGCAGATGGGGCTGGAGGCGATTTATCCCCAGTCGCGGACCACGATTTTAGCCTCTGAAAACAGGCGTTTTCCGTATTTACTCAAGGGTCTGACGGTGGATCACCCCAATCAGGTGTGGTGCATTGATATCACCTATTTGGGATTGCATACCGGCTGGGCGTATCTGGTGGCGATCATGGATTGGTTCAGTCGGTATGTCTTATCGTGGGAATTATCGAACACTTTGGAAACAGGCTTTTGTCTCTCGGCCCTGGAGCGGGCGATGCACCGTGGCCGTCCGGAGATATTCAACAGTGACCAGGGCAGCCAGTTCACCTCGGATTCGTTTGTCAGTGTCTTGGAGCAGGCGCGGATCAAGATCAGCATGGATGGTCGCGGGCGAGCGTATGATAACATTTTTATTGAGCGACTCTGGCGAACGGTAAAATACGAGAATATTTATCCGCACGGCTACGAGACCATGGCGGAGGCCACGCTGGGTCTGAGGAATTATTTTGCGTTTTATAATCAAGAACGGGTCCATCAGTCGCTGGGATACCAAACGCCGGCGGAAGTGTATCAGGCTCGACCGACGGTCGGTCGCGGCCATGGCGTGGCGGGCAGCAAGGCAGCCCCTCCGCTCGCCCTCCGGGCTCGTTGCGGGGCTGCCTTGTCCCATGGGAGGGCTCTCTCTTAGCGGAGCCTGTTTTGCGCCCAGTTGACAGGGAGTACCTCAAATAGACATTTTTTTGACTTCCACGTGGAGCGCGCCTACTATAAAGATGACAGGAAAGTAGGCCGAAAACAGCCAGTACTGACTGTAATTTAAGTGCGAATGACAAAGGATTGAATTCGGCACCCACCTTGACCCGGAATA
>JAKAYZ010000219.1 GCA_021816165.1 Planctomycetota bacterium
AAGCCATCGGCTGATTCCCGCCGCCATCGCCGCCATGACTGCAGGACGCTGGACCGATCTGGGGGCTATTGTCGATCAATCGCAGCATCTGGCACAGACGTGCCTGCACAATCAGGTGGCGCAAACCTGCCGCCTGGCATCCACGGCCCGTGATCTTGGGGCGCTGGCGGCCTCAGCCTTTGGGGCCGGGTTTGGCGGGGCGGTATGGGCCTTGGTGAAAACCGCCCAGGCGGCAAACTTTTTGACTGCCTGGCGCAGTACGTACTGCCGCGAATTTCCGGATTTGCACTCATCCGCCAGCTTTTTCCAAACCGCTCTCGGGCCGGCCGCAGCGGAACTGGACTGTGCTTAGCTCCGTTTTGGCAATTTTTCGAAGGTGTAAATGGTCGAATATTCCGGAATTTGCGATTGCAGGAGGAGTTTTTGCCTCCCGCACCGTGTCTGGTACGGCTGTGCAGAAAATCCGGTTCGTCTTCAAATGCCTGTGCAATCGGGCTTTTCGGTCCCTATCTGCACGATGAACTTCCGCGGCGGTATTGTGGCCTGCTTATCCTTCGGCCGCCGCGACCGCTTTCGGAAACAGAATACTGTTTTCCTTAAAAACGTGAATGTGGGTATCCGCTTCCAATTCACTCAGGCCGTCCAGCACTGCCCGGAATGTGTTGCAGGCACCCTCCGGAGCTGTGTAGTTGTTGCTTAACTTTCGCATATGTTCCAGGTCCGCGCCGGCCCGTTCATGCTCCTGCTCCATGATGCTCACGGGTTGGCTGACGGCCGCGCCCCTGGCTCCAGCATCGATCTTGCGGATAAGGGGAAACAGCACGTGTTCCTCCTTAAACATGTGGGCATCCATGTCGGCGGCAAAGCGATCAAAGGTGGCTTTAAGCTCCGGCAGCCACCGATAATGCAGTCCATGCACCGTATACGTGCGATGCACCAGTCGAGCCAGCCGAGGCAGCGCATCTTTGAGATAGGCGTGATGAGTGCTTTCAATATGATCTGCCAGTTCGGTGAGACTGGCGGTGGACCAATCGCGCTGGGCAGCATCAGGCGTGGTCACCAGGAGTTCCGCGACCACCGTTTCCGTGTCGAGTTGATGCTTGGTGCAGGCCTGGCGCAGCGTGGCCTGACCGCCACAGCAGTAATCGATACCATATTTTTCAAAGATGCGGGATCGTGCCGGTAATTGCACCACCCATTGGGAAACCGTACTGTCCAATTTCAGTGTCGATGTTGTTGCAACGTCTGCCATTGTTGTACTCCTTTGCCATGGCTTTTTAAAGGCCCCAGCCGGGCCCATGTCCGCCACCGCCTGTATCATAGCTCGCCCTGCGGGCTAATTCAAGACATGGGCATCCTATTATCATGATGCCAGCATCGGTGACGGCGTGATATCGCATTGTTCCGTGGTGCTTTTCAACCCTTTACCTGTTGCTGTCCGCGGGCCATGTGCTGATGGCAACGGTCCGGTTGCCGGGGGTGGCTTTGGTCATACGCAGCGTCAAATGCCACCAGGCTCAGCGCTGCCGGCCGGTACGGGCGGCCTTGGTACGGGCAGGCGGATGGTGAAAACTGCACCTCCGCCAGGTCGCGGTTCTGCTCCAATTGTGCCCTTGTGGAGTTTCACAATGCTGCGGCATATCGCCAAACCCAACCCTAGCCCACGGCGATTACCCGCGGCCGGTCCGCGGGTGAATTTGTCAAACAGAAACTCCGGATCGCCCGGAGGCAATCCTGGCCCACGGTCGGCCACGGCAATGTCAACATGATCGTCTTGCGCATGGGCGATGATGTCGATTGGGCTGTCGGTGGGACTGTAGTTCAGGGCGTTGTCAATAAGATTGACGAGTACCTGTTCCAGCAGCACGCCATCCACATAAATTAATGGCAAGTTTGGTGGAATGGCTGCATTCACCTTTCGTGCTTTGATTCTTTGGGACAGCCATTGCAGTGCGCTAACAAGAATATCCTGCAAGGGAAACCATTCCGGTTTAATGGCCAGCCCGCCGGATTCCAGCCGGGTCATTTCCAGCAGATTCTCGATAAGCCGTTCCATCTGATCAGCTTCGGCGGCGATGGTTTGCAGCAGATCCTGCCGGTCCGATGCCGAAAGGGCCGTTCCGCCGTCCAGCAGGCTTGTGGTCGCACCAGTAATAACCGCCAGCGGAGTGCGGAAGTCATGCGAAACGCCGGAAAATAAGGTGTTGCGAATTAGTTCGGTTTCGGTTCGTTCCCAGGCTTTATGGGCTTCATCGGTCATACGAATACGTTCCAGGGCCATGGCTAGTTGATTGGCAAAGGTTTCCAGCAAAGCGGTGCGTTCGGGATCGGCGAACTGCTCCACGGATTCACCGGTTAATCCCAATACGCCGATGACGTTGTGCCCCAGCCGCAGCGGAACAAACAAACCGCGGGCCAGAGCAAGCGTGGCGGTGGTTTTACCTGCAGCTTGATTGTGGTCCAACACCCATTGAGCCACGCCCAGGTCTTTCGAATCGGGCGTTGTGGGCCAGGCTCCCGCGGCGATGGATAATGTGCGGTCCGTGGTGGGCAGCAAAATAACGGTGTGGCAGGTGAACATCTCGGAGATATGGCGAACGCCGATGGCCAGAAGCGTTGTGGCTTGCCGGGCCAAGACCAACTCGCGCGAAAATGCCAGTAGAAAGGCGGTTTGCCGTTCACGCCGCTGCGCGGCGTATGATTGCCGCTGCAAGCGGTCCGCCATGGTGGTGATGGTGAGCGCCGTGATCAACATGACGGCAAACGTGATGAAGTATTGGGCATCGCTGACCGCAAAGCTGTAGTAAGGTTGTACGACCGTGAAATCAAACAGGCCCACGCTTAAAATCGAGGCCAGCACGGCCGGCCCGCGCCCCAGTCGCAGGGCCACCGCCAATACGCCCAGCAGATAAATCATCAGCACGTTGGTATCGGAAAGGTGCAGGCCCTGGTAAAGCCCGAGTCCCAGCAGGGCCAGAGCCAGCGTTACCACCGCAGCCCAGCCGTACCCAGCCAGATGTACCTTCTGTGGTTCCGGGCGGTCGGGGGGTGGGGATGGCTCGGCAATATCGCGGATGACATAAATGTCTACCGGACCGGCGTGGCGAATCAGATCATCCACCAGCGAACGTTTCAACCAAGATTGCCAGCGGTGGCGCTGTCGGAGTGGAGTACCCACAATGATACGTGTTACATTGCGGCTGCGGGCGAAGGCCAGGATGGCTTGGGCGGGGCGGTCTGCGGTCAACGTGGTTTGTTGTCCACCCAGTTGCTCGGCCAGGCGCAGGGTTTCCAGCACCCGCCGCCGCTCGGCAATCGAAAGTGTGTCGGAACGCGGCTGGTCCACAAATGCCGCAATCCACTCCGCTTTGAAAGCCGTGGCCATGCGCCGGGCCGCCCGGACCAGCCGAGCTGAAAAAGGGCTTGGACCGACACACACCATGATTCGGTCAGACGCGGGCCAGACCTCATCGCCGGCGTTGTGGCGGCGAAAATCTTCCATTTGGGCATCGACCCGGTCAGTCATGCGGCGCAGGGCCAGCTCTCGTAATGCGGATAGATTGCCACGGTTAAAAAATTGCCGGGTGAGATAATCTACCGAGTGCTGGCGATATATTTTCCCTTCGGCAATCCTCTCCAGCAGCTCTTCCGGGGAGATGTCGATGAGCTGCACCTCGTGGGCCTGCTCCAGTACCCAGTCGGGCAGGGTTTCGCGAACTTTAATACCCGATATTTTTTCCACCACATCATTGACTGATTCCAGATGCTGGACATTGAGCGTCGTAAAGACATTAATACCGGCATCCAGCAGTTCCTGCACATCCTGATAGCGTTTGGCATGGCGCAGGCCGGGGGCGTTGGAGTGTGCTAATTCATCCACACAGATGATGGCGGGCTTACGGGCCAAAGCCCCGTCGAGATCAAATTCCTTCAGTTGGGTGCCATTGTATTGGACCATTTTGTAAGGCAGTATTTCCAGTCCCAGCAGCAGCGCTTCCGTGTCGGGGCGGATATGCGGCTCAGCATAGCCGATTACCACATCACGGCCCTGTTCGGCCCGGCGTCGGGCTTCCTCAAGCATGGCGAAGGTTTTGCCCACGCCGGGTGCGGCACCGAAGAATACTTTCAGTGTGCCGCCGGCATGTCGCCGCTCTTCGGCGTTGATTTGCGCCAGCAGCGCATCCGGATTCGGGCGTTCATCAGCCATGGCGTATCATCCTTGCGGGCATCATACCGCGGCGTTTTCAATGGGGATATGCGCGGTCCAGCGCCAAATTCAGTTCCAGCACGTTGACGGTTTTTTCCCCGAATACACCCAGTGATCGTCCCACTGTGTAGCGCTTGACCAGATCTTTGAGTTTCGCAGGTGCAATATGTCTCAGGCTGGCGATGCGCGGAATCTGGTAGTAAGCGGCAGCAATGGATTCGTCCGGGTCCAGACCGGATCCGGAACTGGTCACCAGGTCCACCGGGATGGGTTGTTTATTGCCAGGATCGGCGGCGTGCAGGGTGGCGACGCGGGCTTTTACATTCTGAATTAACGCCGGGTTGGTCGGGCCGGTGTTAGATCCCCCAGATGCGGCAGCGTTGTAGGGCATGGGGGAGGTGGCGCTGGGGCGCGGCCAGAAATACCAGGGCTGGTTGAAGTATTGCCCGATCAAGGCGGACCCCACCGCCTGGCGGCCCGAAAGCACGTGTTGGCCGGCGCGGTTTATCAAGGAACCATTGGCCTGCCAGGGAAAAAGCAGGCGGGCGATCCCCGTCACCATCAGCGGATAGACTATTCCGGCGAGCACGGTCATGATCACGAACAGTGCGACCGCGGGACGCAGCATAGACAACCATCCTATGCGGTGCCCAGCGGATAGGGAGTCCGCTGCTGCGCGCGCCGCCGTGGCACCGCTGGGTTGTGGAGTGGATTGAGTCATGGAAATCTCCTGAGGAAGCCGTTGCGTGGTTGCATCAAAAGCGCACAGAATTCAAAATAAGATCAATGGCCTTGATACCAATAAAAGGGACAACCAACCCGCCCAGACCGTAAATGAGAAGGTTATTCCACAGCAGGGCATTGGCGGGCCGGGGGCGGTAGGTTACACCCTTAAGGGCAATCGGGATAAGAGCAATGATGATAAGAGCGTTAAAGATCACCGCCGAAAGAATGGCGGTGTGCGGGTTTAAATTCATGATATTCAGCCGGCCCAATTGCGGGTAGATGGAAGCAAACATCACCGGCAAGATGGCGAAGTATTTGGAAACATCGTTGGCAATGGAAAAAGTGGTTAAGGCTCCGCGGGTCATGAGCAATTGTTTGCCCGTCTCTACAATCTCAATGAGTTTGGTGGGGTTGGAATCCAGATCCACCATGTTTCCGGCTTCTTTGGCCGCCTGGGTGCCGCTGTTCA
>JAKAYZ010000220.1:0-407 GCA_021816165.1 Planctomycetota bacterium
AAGTAAGATCGCCAGGAGCGGCGGGTAGTTGTAATGCCATCCGTTGGTATCCACCACATCATAGGGGTTGACGCCCGCACGAATGGCCCAGGCGGCGCGGAAATAGGTGTCCACGTCCGTCTGCCGACGAATGAGAAAAGCCGAATGAATTTCGGTGGCCACCCCCAGCCCAATGGCCGCAATGACAATGGCCACAATACCCCAGACTTCCCAGCGGTTTAAGCGGTCAAACGGCCCCCGGCCCGGTGGTAACTTGGTGGAAGATTCCGATTTCAGCATGAAGCATTCCTGAATGAACCATCATCGGCGGCCGCGTGGCTTTTGGCCCGCCCGTCAGCGATGACGCCCGGTTGGCCACAACATTGGTCCCGATAACCATGGCCTATCCGGCAAGGCCAACGCAGTGC
>JAKAYZ010000220.1:417-5402 GCA_021816165.1 Planctomycetota bacterium
CGGAGAGTGCCCCAAAAAGTCTCGGCGCGGCTGAAGGTGCCAGCCATTTTTGTGGCCCACTCGCCTGGTGCTCAGGCTTTGCGCCAACGGCCACTGGGTCTGCCGTCCACCCCCAATTGTGGCTGGTGCTCCGCTCCAGCGGCAATCGCACCTGGAACGGAGCACTGTTTGCACACCTGCTGGGCAAACGCGTCTTCGAATGTCTATTTTGGTGGAGCTTTGAGCAGTTACCTGTGTGGCGGTGGTGGCGAATTTGGTGGAACCAGCCGGGCATTTTGACGCTTCCGGCGCATGGCGGCAGATTTTATCGCCCTTTTTGCGGGCCATCTTCGCGGACGGGCATTTTTAGCAGGCATTTTTTGGCCCGAAGCCACTTTGGCACGCCAGTTGCAATAGTAACAGCAGATACGTCAACCCGCGAAGTTGACACCAGTGCGGTACCTGGCCGGCAAATGTGGAGCGGTCAGGTACGCTGGGGATCCAGAGAGAAAGCATGCTCGCCTGCGGTCGGGCCGGAAAGCCAAAGCCGACCTGCAGGGAGGTGTAATCCGGGGACGGCAGACTTGGCTGTGCCAACCCGCAGTTGGAAAAAGTGAATAGTCGGTGCATGGTGCAGACCGGTTCGTTTGAAGTGCAGCCCGGAGGTCTGTCGCAGAATAAGTCTGCTCCATGCACAAACCCAAACTCGTTTCCTCCTCCGCCAGGCCGTGTGGAATTACCCTCCTCCACACGGCCTTTTTTTATTTCAGCGGTGCCCCACAGTTGTGGGCAATCCGTACTAAACCCATTCAGGGTGTGCAAATATTGCCTGGCCCCAAGATTCCTCACGAGCCGGTAGGGGTGCAAGAGCGTGCCGTGGCATCCATGTATGATGTTAGATACGGCCGGGCATCCTATATATCCGCCCGCGGGCCGATTTTTATCGCCAGAGCCGGCTGGCAGACCGCAAGGTTCGAAAATGCTGCCACCGTTAGCGCATTTGACCGTATTGGTGCGCATCAGTATTCTCAATTGGCGGGGCAAGCGTTGCTCCAGTTGATGGTTTGATATGACAAGGAATCAAAACGATGGCAAATGCAGCTTCTTCGCTCAAAATCTATTATGAAAATGAATCGCCTCTCAAGGGCCTGCAGGGTAAAACAGTGGCGGTCATAGGTTACGGCTCGCAGGGGCACGCCCATGCTCAAAATTTGCGCGACAGCGGCGTGAAGGTGGTGGTGGCGAACCGGCGTGATTCGGCCAACGGCAAACTGGCGATCAGCCATGGGTTTGATCCGATCTCGGTGGCGGATGCGGTGAAAGCGGCGGACTTGATTATCATTGGATTGCCGGATGAAGTGCAATCCGAAATTTATGCCCGGGAGATTGCACCGCATCTGAAGGCGGGTAAAGCGTTTGGTGCCACGCACGGGTTTAACATTCACTTCAAGCAAATCGTGCCGCCCAAGGATGTGGATGTCATCATGATCGCCCCCAAAGGCCCGGGGCATCTGGTGCGCAGCGAATTTGTAAAAGGGGGCGGTGTGCCATGCCTGGTGGCCGTGCATCAGGATGCCACGGGCCACGCCTTGGCCACAGCGCTGGCGTGGGGCAATGGCATAGGCGGAGCACGGGCGGGCATTATCAGCACCACGTTTAAGGATGAATGTGAAACCGATTTATTTGGCGAGCAGGCGGTTTTGTGCGGCGGGCTTTCAGCGCTGATTAAGGCGGGCTTTGAAACCCTGGTAAATAATGGCTATCCGCCTGAAATGGCCTATTTTGAATGTGTACATGAAGTGAAACTCATTGTCGATCTGATTTATCAGGGCGGCTTGAATTACATGCGCTACAGCATCAGCAATACCGCGGAATACGGCGATTTAACCCGCGGCCCGCGCATTATCACCGATCAGACCAAAAAGGAAATGCAGAAAATTCTGGATGAAATCACCAGCGGCAAATTCGCCGCGGAATGGATGGCCGAGCATAAAGCCGGCAAGCCAAAGTTCAATGCCCTCTACGAGGCGGATAAAAACCATCCCGTTGAGGTTACGGGGCGCAAGCTACGCAATATGATGAAATGGATCAATGCAAAGAACGTGGATTGACGCCCGGCGACAGCGGCATCAAGCCGGACGGTGCCGGCTCTTGCGTGGAGAATGAAAAATGGTTGAGTTTTGCCAGCGACTGGATCATGTGGCCATCGCCGCTGATAATACCGATCTTATGGTCAAGTGGTATCAGCGTATGCTGGGGCTGGTGGTGGTGGCGCAAACAGACCCGCAACCACCCAGCAATCAGGCCACGTATCTGGTTGGTCCCGCTGGTCCGCAGGGCATTCATGGTGGGATGCTGATGGAAATCATGCCCCGCAACGATCATGTTCGCCGACCACGCGAAAGTCACGATGCCGGCATCAGCCACGTGGCCTGGGTGGTCCGTGATTTTGACGCGGCCTACGGCCATCTGGTCTCCCAGGGGGCGGGGTTTATCGGTTCAGCCGTGCAGGCTGTCGGCGGCGGACGACTGATTTCATTTGTGGATTGTGAGGGCAATTTGATGCAAATTGTGGAGCGCAAGTAAACGATCGGTGGCGCAGGGAAAACCGGGTTGATCAGCACCGGCCAAATGGAGCTTATGTGAAAAATAAAACACGAACCGGACCAACATTTTCCGCAGCGTTGCCGGCACGCGGCAGTATTTTTCTGATGCTGTTGATTCTGCTGGGCGGCTGCTCTGATCGCACGGTGCAAATCAGTCTGGTGCCAACCCACCAGAACGTAGCACCGCATGTCATTGACAGAACCACGGCCTGGTTTAACAACAATCGTGTGGCCATTGTCAATATCAGCGGCATGTTGATGGATTCGCGCGGCGGACTGCTGACTTCCGGCCACAACCCGGTCAGTGATTTAAGCCAAACCCTTCGCGAAATTGCCCATGATCCACGGGTGAAGGCCGTGATTCTGCGACTCAACACCCCCGGCGGCACGGTGACGGCCAGTGCCATGATGTACCATGACATTCTGGCTTTCAGGCGAAAAACACACCGGCCGGTCATTGCCTCCATGATGGATGTGTGCGCCAGTGGCGGCTATTACGTTTCCTGTGCGGCGGATTATCAGATGGCGTATCCGACCACCATTACCGGCTCCATCGGGGTGATTGTGCAACTTTTTAATTTTCACAAGTCGCTGGCCTACCTGGGCATTTCCGCGCCGGCATTTGTCAGCGGCCCCAACAAGGAAACGGGATCGCCATTTTCCAAGATGACCCCATCACAAGCCCGCATTATCCAGGGCTTTGTTCGCCAGTTTTATGCCCGCTTCAAGGGCGTGGTGGAAAAGACGCATCCGTTGGTGGTCCGGGCCGATTGGCCCCGGCTCACGGATGGCCGTCCCTTGACCGGACAAAGCGCGGCCCGCTACCACCTGATTAATTCGGTGGGAACCTTGCAGGACGCTATTGCTCTGGCGAAAAAGATGGCCCACATTCATCACGCCAGTGTGGTGCTTTACAGTCGAGCGTCGCACGGCAGCGGGTCCATTTACGCCAAGGCCCAGCCGATCAAGCCGCTGGGCAATCTGAATCTGGTGAACATTCAGTTGGGTTCCGCGGAGATGGCCGCCATGCTCCATCCTCAATTTTTGTATATGTGGGAACAGTAAGAGAAGCGACTACCGGCCGGCAAGCTGCCGGGCCAGAATGGTTTGCGAAAGCAAGGTGGTACCGCGCGAATTTTTGAGTTCCAGAATGATATGGCGATTTCCCAGTGGTCCACCCACGCGAATGAGGCCAAAATTATGCCCAAAAAACGGCACCCCCGCGCGCCACGGGTTGATCCATGCCGACGCCTTGGGCTGGCGCACCGGTTTGGCGGCCAGAGAAGAGCTGGTCAGATCGTAAAGCGGGTATTGATCTAATCCCCGGACATTGGCCGGGCGCACACTCAGTTCCCCAAAACGGCGATGCCCGCTGAGAAACACAACTCCGGTAACATCATGGCCGAAGAGCCAATCAAAAAACGCGGCCCGCTCATGATGAAAATTTCCCCACGACTCATGCCCGGGGTAATCGGAGAGAACAGGATCTCCATCGACAATCAGTTTGAATGTGGCCCGGCTGCGGAGCAAGCGTTTTTTCAGCCAGGAAAGTTGTCGCCAGCCGAGCATGGTGCGCGGGTGCGGAGCTGTGCCGGGATCACGGTAACTGCGATCATCGAGCAGGAACACCGCCGCATCACCGAATCGAAAATGGCAGAACGTGCCGGGGGCATGGGCGATCCCATAACCCGGATTGGGCCAGTAGGTTTCGAACGCCTGCAGGGATTGCTGGCTGAAGACAAACTTGCGGTTGCTGTGCGGCGTGCCAAAATCGCGGTCATCCCAGGTGGCATAGACGGCGGCGATGCGCAGCAGCCGCTGAAAGCCCGCAAATTGCCGGGCCTTCAGGTAGTGCTCCATCAAAAATCTTTCCGCATGAACGTAGGTATAAGGAAACATTTTAAGGTGGCGGGGCAGATAAAAAGCGTTGCCGGCAAAAATAAACGCCAAGGGCTGCGTGGCGGCGATGCTTTTCCATATCTGGGGGCTGCCATATTGGGCCGTATCAGCACAGGAACCAAAGGCCAGCGTGATTGGGGTGCCGGATCCCCTTGCCGGGGCGGTGTGGATGACCAGTGGAGGGTCGGGCAAACGCACCGGCACGCCGCCCAGATCGACCTTGATGCGGTAGTCATGGTCGCTGTGCAGGTTGGCCAGATTCAGGTCCGCGACAAACGGTGGCGGCCCCAACACCGTGAAGCCGTAAGCACTTTGCAGTTGGCCGGTATTGGCGTCAAAACATTGCACTTTAACGCGGTCACTGTGGTTGATTGCAAACCACAACCTTGCGGAATGTGCCGTCAGGCTGCCCACCATCGGCCCGGCCACCAGGTGCGCACCGTGCACCACGGCGCCCACTGGAGTCACAACCGCCAAAATTGCCGCCAGTGCTACCGCTCT
>JAKAYZ010000221.1 GCA_021816165.1 Planctomycetota bacterium
ATCTTCTTCCCGAATCGGCTGGGCTAATTCCATATCGTAATAAAAGCCGGTTTCCACAGGCGGTCCATACGCCAAACGCACCGCCGGAAACAGCCGCGTGATAGCTTCTGCCATGACATGGGCAGTCGAATGCCGCAACAGATACACGGCATGTGGATCCTCGGCCTTGGCGGTAATAATGGCTACGGCGGAATCCTGAACAATCGGCGTGGATACATCCGCAAGTTGGCCGTTAATCAAAGCCCCTATTGCATCTCGTGCCAGGCGCGGCCCAATGGCTTGCGCCACCTGAAGCGGGGTCACAGAAAGGGCATCAAATTGTTTTTGCGCCCCATTGGGTAGCGTAATCGTAATCATGGGGAAGAATTATGCGACACTTTCGCCATTTTGTATAGGAGCCTACCCCTTGGACTTCCCGTTGGTTTCGATGCCATATTTATTTGCGAATGCCGGGTCTGCCAACGGAGGCAAGCGTCCAAAATGGCGTGAAGCATCATTTTCTGAACGCCGGGGCTGTCAATAATGGTGGCGTGGGTAAGCTTTTTTGTGGGAAAGCCGACATTAGCATAGCGCAGGTTGATATCAGTAAGTTTGGTGCGATAAACATCTTTTTCCTTGGCCGGAACCCCGCGCCAGATCGGAAGCCAATCAGAGTTGGGATGGCTTTTATAAATATCAATGCAGCGTTGAACATTTGGCGGAATCACCGGCGGCGTTACCGGGTCAATCAACAGCAGCAGTTGCACTGTAATTCCATGCCGCCCCAAGGCCCGGGCCACGCGGATCTGATCATCGGCACCCCAGGAATGACCATACAAAATCAACGGGCCGTGCAACAGGTTGTGGCGATAGTCCCGCAGCAGGATTCGCTGGAATTGCCCCTTGCTGTGATCGGCAATTGCCGCAGCTTGGACAATATGGTGCCGGTTCAAATGATTGGCAAGGCCGTCAATTCCCAGGCTAAACACACCCAGAAAGCCGCGCATACCAAAGGCATGGCCTAAAAATTCATATTTGACGGGGCTGTGGGTCACCACCGCAGATTGGACCGGATCAGCGGGCCGCCCGGAAATATCCACGCAACCGGAGCTTAGCAGCAGCATAAAGCCGGCAACTACACAACAAATCGCCTTGATTACCCGGAATTCTAACTGATTTTGTTTCATAAGGAGCTTCACCGCCATTGCACGAGTACCATCCTGCCAAGCAATAATAGGGCCATTTGCTTCCTTTGGCGAGCGCTTGGCAGAGGTTAGGGGTTGCAGTTACCGTGGTGTATGCGGGGCATTGTCGGCAAATGCAAGAGATTCGTCCATCTGTTCATCCAGCAAAGCTACAGAAGTGCGCTGCGCAGCGGCCAAACGCTGGGATCGGCTTTGGGACCGGTAAATCAGTAATCTGGCAATAAAATCCGGAATCGCGCGATCCTCCAAAGCAATACGTTGGGCCAGACGTTGGGCCAGTTTCGCCATGGCTGGAGCGTGCGTGAAAAACAAGTGATCGTCCAAGGCGGCAAAGACAATATTCGCTCCCGGATCGCCCTGCCTTCCAGCGCGGCCGGCAAGTTGGCGATCCACCCGACCGGATTCATGTAATTCTGTGGCGATCACATACAAACCACCCGCCATTTGCGCTTGGGTATCCAAGCGAATATCCGTTCCCCGGCCCGCCATGTTGGTGGCCACCGTGATCCGGCCGGCTTTGCCCGCTTCGGCAACGATCTGCGCTTCTTCCGTATAACGCCGGGCGTTGAGGACCCGGTGTGGAAGTCCCAATGCGGTGAGGCGTTGCGATAACTGCTCGCTTGCATGCACGCTGCGAGTGCCGGCTAATACGGGTCTGCCGGTGGCGTGAGCCAAGTGGAGCTCATTGGCAATTGCGTCCCATTTTTTTGCTTCCGTGGCGAGAATCCTGGTGCCATTAGCGCGGCGAACGCAGGGGCGATTTGTCGGCAGCCGAATCACGTCCCGCTTGTAAGTGTGCCATAGATCGGCGCGCGCCTCCCCCAATGTGCCGGACATGCCGCTTAATCGTTCGTAGAGCCGAAAGAACCGCTGAAAGCTTATTCTCGTTAAAGCTTCATTCATCGGCTGGATCTCCAGCGATTCCTGTGCTTCCACCGCCTGCTGCAGCCCATTACGCCAATGCCGATCCGGCATGAGTCGCCCAGTGGATTCGTCCACGATGACTACTTTGGCATCCTGAATAACATATTGTCTATCCCGCAAGTAAAAGTGCCGGCCTTCCAGTGCTTTGCAGATCAGTTCTTCTCCGCGCCGCTCGGATTGCCAAAAGCCACCAAGACCAGCTCGATGCAGAGCTAAAACGCCACGACCTCTCGAGGTCAATTCCACCGATCGGAAACGCGGCTGAAGACGGTAATCGCGGCCTGCTTCCAGATTGCGGGCTATGTCCACGGCTTCGCGATAAGCGTGCACCTGTTCCTCATTGCGGGCGGGGCCGGAAATAATCAATGGTGTCACGGCCTCATCAACCAGCACCGAATCCGCCTCATCGATAATGGCGGCAAAGAGACTTCTCTGCACCCATGGGTCTCCATAGGCGGACGACACCACCCGGAAATTTTCTGCGGCGAGTCCGGAGCGCGGTCGTTGCAGTTGATCCCGCAAATAATCCGCGCAGACGTCTTTATTGGTCGCGTACGTGATGTCCCTGTTGTATGCGGCGCGGCGCTGTTCGGCCGGCATTTCCTGCTCGATAAAACCAACCGATAAGTCCGCGAAGGCGTATACCTTCTGAAATTCTTCGGCATCACGCCGGGCGAGGTAGTCATTGACGGTAATAATATGGCAGCCGCGCCGACGCCATGCGTGCATAATGGCCGGGACGGTGGCCGTAATGGACTTGCCTTCACCGGTAGCCATCTCGACCAGCAGACCGTCATAAAGCGCCAAGCCGCCGGCAATCTGTACCGAAAACAGCCGCATGCCGGTTTCCCGGCGAATCACTTCACGAATGGCCGCCGCCGCCAGCACGCGATCCTTACGGGAATCACGTCCCAGGTGAAACGGTATCGCCAGCCGGGCCAGACGGCGTTTTAAACGCCCATCGGATAGTCCCTTGAGCTGATCTTCGATCTGACTAACTTTATCGGCGTAGTGAAGATATATCTTATGGTGCGGTACAAGCCGCCGGAGACGGCCTATGGTAGCGTGCCATGCGGCGTCCAATCCGCGGGGAAGTTTTTCAACCGATTTCGGCATGGTGCCTTACCTCTGACAGCGGATATTCTAATACGTTGGCAATTCCAAATTGCTACACCGCCCATCGTGCTTATTTACCTCTGGGTGCTTTTCTTCAACCGTGGCCATCCCCTGCTTTACAACCCCGTTCCCGGTTGCAAGGTTCGGCGAAGATCATTGACGATATCCATGAGCAACGACTGATCGGGCAAGCGCACTTGGGCAACAATGCGCTGCCCCGGCAGCAATCGTATATTCCCCTCCGGTTGGAATACCAGCATGAAAAATGGCTGGGCACTGCTATCAGGCGTTTTTGCATGCAGGCTGGGCGCAAAAGGTCCGCCCGCCAGATAACTTAACGCCGCCGAAGGAAGCGTCTTGCCGCCGCCGGGATACACCCGGATCATTTTGGCGGGAATCATCGGCGCGGGTTTTCCGGGCAAGCGCATTTGAATGTGCTTGAACCCGCAGCGAATAATCCGGCCGGCTTCACCCTGACTGGCCGGGGCGTAGACCAGCGGGCGGCCCATATCTGCCATGGTGCCTATTTTTTTGCCGCGTTGGATATATCCACCCATCCGGAGACGCAAATGACGGCTTATCCAGACACCACCAACCGGGGCGCAAATGGTCAGGTTGTCAATGCGATTGGTGAGGCGAAGTATTTCCTGCCTCAGGGCCGCAATCTGGTGAGATAGTATTTGCGCCATGGCAGGATTGGTGGCCAGAGCTTTGCGGCGTTTAATTCTAACGGCGGCCAGACGGGCCTGCGCTTCTGTCAGGCTGGTTTGCAACACCGGATTGGACAACTGCATGAGTTTTTCCCCGGCAGGTACGGTGTGATTTTGCTTACTTGGCGCATACCAGGTAAGCCAGCCACTACTCTGGGCAAAAACACCACGTTGATGTTCCGTGCGGACAACTCCCTCCACACGGCTATGGTGGGGCAGGGGAAGAATACCAACCGATATTGCTAACACGGCCCCGATAGCAAGACTTATTGCAATAGCTTGCCCGCGACGGTGCAGTAATTCCGGACTCGAGAGAAGATACCAGGCTCCGCGTCCCAGCGGCACCAGCAGCCAGGTTGCGGCGGCGATTGAGGCCATGGTCAACAAGAGAAGAGTCAGTTGCGGATACTGGCGCAGGTTGGCCACCAGAAAAAGAATAATGCCTGTGCATACCAAAACCCGCACCACACCCGACAGTGCCAGATACACCAGCAGCCAGCGTCGCTGGCCGGAGGTCTCACTGGGGTTAATTGCCTGCTTAATACCAAAGAGATAACGGCGCGCCAGATACGTGGCGTATTGCATGGCTCGCCCCAGGAGATTGGGAATCTCCAAGAGGTCGGCCAGTATGTAGTAGCCATCGTAACGAAGAAAGGGGTTGCCGTTAAAAAACACGGTCGCCACGCTGGCAATAAACATGAGATTGTAGCAAAAGGCATGGAGGGTTGATCCCGGATCACTGTAACGCCAGATCATCGCCGCTACTGCGGCCAGAGCAAATTCCATCCACATGCCGGCGGCCCCGACAATGGCGCGCCGCCATTTATCCGGCAAAAGCCACGCGCTGGACGCATCGACATAAGGTACGGGCGTGAAAATCAGCAACATGATGCCGATGACATGTACTTCGCCTCCGGTGCCGAAGCGTTTGCCGAACTTTTTACAGGCGATGGCATGGCCGGATTCATGGAAGGATTTATCGACGATAAACGCCAGCAGTAATAGCAGCCAGTTGTCAGGCCGCAGTAGGCCGCTGGAATCGGTAAGAAGTGTTCCGGCCATGGGACCGGCATTCAAGAGGGTATAGATGGCGGTAGCAATCAGAACGATCCAGAGCAGCATTCCCGGCCAGTCAAAAATCCATCCCACCAGAAATAGCCCGCGTTCAAGTAGTGCGTCGGGATCAAACAGCGGCAGTCGCGGAAACAGCAGATTCATCAATCGGCCCTGCGTGTCGCGCGTGCGGCGGCGTTTGAACCGCTCAAACATGGCTTGGGCGTCGGGTGTAGAGCCTGACTCCAACAGGTTATTAAATGCAAGCTGGCCCAGAAGTTCGATGACTTCTCCCTGAGTGGGTGCATCATCGCCGAGTTTGGCGTTACAAATATTCCAAGCCGCGCGCACCGTACGCGATCCGTCCAATAGCCCGACCAGGGCGTATGCCGCAGATCGG
>JAKAYZ010000222.1:0-4475 GCA_021816165.1 Planctomycetota bacterium
TCCGGAGCGGGGGCTGATTCCAACGCGGGGGGAAATACCGCTGTAAAAGTATTTGATTCGGCGCGTTTGGGCACGCGAGGCACCAGTGACATCGAACTTCGCGATTGGCTGATCAGCCTCCCCAAACCCATCGCCATCCATTGTGCAACGGATATGCTGGCCTATCGATTGGCGCTGGCCGCGGCCCGGACCGGGTTCCGCATCCCCAATGATGTGGCAATAGTTGGAACGGGTAATGACTTATCCGTATGTCAGTGGTGCCAACCCGCCCTGTCCAGCATTGATCTGGATTTTAGAGACGTGGGTCGACGTTTGGGTGAAATGATCTTTGAGGGGGTTGGTCCCACGGAGGTCAATAAATGGATCAGCCAAATCGTTCCGCCGGGGCCGCTTTTACCCAGGGCATCTTCCAATTTTCTGATTGGTGCGCCGGGGCATGTGCCGGTTGCACTGGAATATATCCGTGAAAACGCCGGACGCGGAGTGAGCGTTAAAATGACGGCCGCCCATCTGGGCATCAGTCGGCGAAAACTTGAGCGCGATTTCCACCGCTACGTTGGCCATTCGCCGTACGAAGAGATTCGCCGAGTGCGGGTGGAAAAAATTAAGGAACTGCTAAAGAGCGGCATGTCGTTATCGCAGATCGCCATTCAAACTGGGTTTTCTTCAGCGCAGTATATGGGAAAGTTTTTTGCGGCGGCGACCGGCGCTAAACCGCGTGATTTCCGTGATTCTGTGGCGTAATTTTGTGACTGGGTTCTGGCTTTCAGGCAGTTCGGGGGTGTGTGATGCGGGATGATTTCTGGATGGGCATGGATGATCCTATTACGCCATGGCAGGAGTGCAAAGGGGCGATGGGGAGGTGTTCGACTTGGAAATTCATTGCAAATGCCCATGAAACCGATGTTTTCGTTGATATCGGACGGTATCAGGATGGAACCTGACGTGCCTTTAGTGCGGAAAGGGTTAATTTTTTTATCTTGATTTGTCAAACGAATTTACTAAACTCGAAGTAACACTTGTTGGAGCGGGGATAGGCAATAAATTTTGCACGCGTCGTTGGCACGTGTTTGCGTCCATTGAGGCGTTGCGGCTCAGATAGAAGGAGTTAAAACATGAGGCAACAAAAGGCGTTTACGCTTGTTGAATTGCTGGTCGTTATCAGCATTATCGCACTCCTGATTTCGCTGCTATTGCCGTCTTTGGCCAAAGCGCGGAAGGATTCTCTCAGCACGGTGTGCCTGTCAAATCTGCGAGAGCTGGGCCAGGCAACCATCGAATACAGTGATGCCAATAGCGGCACCATGATCCCCTATGGTTGGGACTTTCCCTTTTATGGTACCACGGGCGCCGATGCAGCGCAATATAACCTTGGGTGGACGCGGCTGCTGGCCCCTTACTTGTCGGGCCAACGGGTGCCATATTTGCCCGGCACGCAGGAGGACTCGGAACCGCGTTCTGTTTTGGCTATCATGACCTGTCCATCGACGACAAACCTGCCCAACATCCCCGGTTCGTGGGGGCCTGGGTCGGCCACGGCGGCTTGGCGACAGTGGAATGCGGATGGAAGCGACCCCCAAGGGGGGTGGATCGGCAGCTACGGGTTTAATGGTTGGGCCTACAGTGGCAACCACGGCCAGGGGCTTTTTGGCTACATCTGCCAGAATCTTTCCAGTTACCAAGCGAATCAGGGGGTGAGAAACTATTTCTGGACGAAATCAACGATTAATAGCTCCGTGCCGCTGATCGGCGACTGTGTTTGGGAAGATGGCTTCCCGCTTTGGAACGATCCCGTCCCCACTGGTTTAACGGGTGATGCAATGAGTAATATGCCATCATCTACTTTTCAAGCGGGCGTTGGGACCGGGATGATGGGGATGTTTTGTATCAATCGGCATAGCATGGCGGTGAATTTTGTATTCGCGGATGGCCACGGCGAACATGTGCCGTTGGGCGATCTTTGGAAACTCCGCTGGACGCCCAATTGGCAGGCTAAAAATGTGGTGGTAAATGGCAACTGACGCCTGTTGCACCGGTGAGTTTGGTGCTGGTTGGCTGCGGCAAAATATGTTGCCGGATATGCGGGGTTTGCGACGGGTGGGTTGCGTGTACATCGGGAGTGGCAGTTTAGAACAGCCGGGCCTTTTGGCCCTTGGAAAGGGATCGGGGATTCGGCAGAGGGTCAGCTCGGTCTATCTACTTGGTCAGCGCCGGGAAACATAATGGGCCACCCGGCGGCTTGACAATTGTTGGGAAGCCAATTGCGTTGAACAGGCCCTTCTTGAGAGTTGAGCACAGATAAAAATAGGGGTCCTCATTTCGGTGTCAGTGCGCTCTGAGCGCACGCCGGAAGAGACTGATTTTTGGTTGTGCTTTGATTGAGTATCGAATAGTAGGTTTTGACCTGCTGTATGTCGCAGTGGGACGATTCGACGCACGGCCAAGTTTTTTTGGGAGGCTTCTTATGAAGTTGTCAACTCTTGGGGTTATTTTGGGGGTGGGTGCCCTGTCGGTGGTGGGTTCGGCTGCCGCTGTGCATGCCGACACCGTTGTCGCGGGCATTGGCTCCGATACCGCCGCTCCATCCGCCGGGGCAGGACAAACCGTGCTGGCGGTGAATCTGCCGGATCCGAATGGAAGCGCTGGCTACTCAGCTAACCGGAACCTTTCGGCAACCCCGCCAACTCTGAATTATTATGCCAGCCAGTATAACACCTTCGTGAATGGACAAACGTTTACGACCGGGAGCAACCCGGGCGGTTACGCCATCGATTCGATCAGCGTCTACGACCAGTGGGAGCAAGCGGGTGCGTTCCCCAACGGTGGCACGATGGACTTGAATGTGTTTGTGCCCAATGCATCCAGCATGCTTTTCAGCGGTTCGGCGACTGTCGGTACCGGTGCAGGTGCCAATGGCTCATGGGTGCAGTATCAATTCTCAAGCCCGTTAATGCTGGCGGCGAACACCACCTATGCATTCAGCTACCAGACCCAAAGCGGATTTGCGGCGATGGGGTTTAATGTGGGCAACGGCACGGGGATATCAAGCCCCTACTTTGGGAACGGTACGGCCAATGAGCAGTTGGCGACGTTTTCCAGCCTGACATCTACCGCGCCAACATACTGGACGGGTGATACAGGTTGGGGAAAGCTTAATAACAGTGCGCCAGTCTCGGGCAACAATGATCCGACTGATGTATTCACGGACAACGCCAGCTTTGAGGTGATCGGTTCGTCGGTTGTACCGGAGCCAACGTCCTACCTGATGATGGGTGCCGGTATGGCAGGTGCGGCGATGTGCCTGCGGCGTCGGCGGGCATAATTTGAGGTTTTATGCAGCGTCCCTGCGCGCGGGCGCAGGGACGCTGTTTTTAGGTGGAGATTCTGCATGCTAAGGAAGCACGCTTTTACCTTGGTTGAACTTTTAGTGGTAATTACAATTATTGCATTGTTAATTGCGCTGCTGATCCCGTCCTTGGGAAAGGCCGAGGAGGAGGCGTTGAGCACTTCGTGCATGTCCAATCTTCGTGAGATTGCGCAAGCCGATCTGGCCTATAAAGGCGACAACCAGGGAATGAATTTTGCATATGGTTATGAATTTGAATGGTATAGTACTACCCCTGCCATCGACTACGACATGGGTTGGACCAGGTTGCTGGCTCCATACCTCGTCGGGAGGCAAAGCATTCCTGACCTGCACGGTACCAGTTATCTCTCGGAACCTTCGGGGGTCCTCGCTGTGCTTACCTGCCCTGCCACTACCAATCTTCCCGCCGTTCCTGGCTCTTGGGGCCCCGGCTCGGCGACCAAGGCTTGGCGCCAGTGGAATGAGCAAGGAATTTCCGGCGGTTACATCGGTAGCTATGGTTTCAACGGCTGGATGTATCGTCCGTTGAACAACCACCAGGCTCTGCACAGCTATATTTGCAGCGCCATGAACACCTACCAAGCACCGTACTCGACCAGCTCTTATTTCTGGCGGAACGACCAGCTTAATAGTTCGGTACCCATGTTTGGTGACTGCGTCTGGTTGGATTCGTTTCCCCTCTGGAATGACCCCGTTCCGGCATCGCTATTGGGTAAATATATGTCCAACATGCCTACGCCATTCCAAGCAGGCGTCGGCACAGGCATGATGCAAACGTTTTGCATCGATCGCCACGGTATGGCGATTAACTTGGTTTTTGCCGATGGCCACGGCCAGCATGTGCCGCTGACCAGCCTTTGGAAATTGCGTTGGACGCCCAATTGGCAGCCCAAGAACGTGGTTATGCCGCAATAAATCGTATATCCATACCCCACACCGCCGTCGAGAAAATATCCGGAGCGCGGACTGGAGCATAACCTCTGAGCCACCTGTTATCGCCGGCGGTGCCACGGCGAGCGGCCGGGGAAAAGGCTTATCCCGAATTCACGTTAACCAAGGTGACACAGGCATTCTTGCCTGTGATTTAGCCCGGAATACAGCGCCGCAG
>JAKAYZ010000222.1:4485-5372 GCA_021816165.1 Planctomycetota bacterium
TAACAACTTGAATAAACCAAGCCACGG
This sequence comes from Planctomycetota bacterium, assembly GCA_021816165.1. The sequence continues at coordinate 4,513 of JAKAYZ010000222.1, forward strand.
AATTCCTTATCCCGAATTCACGCTATATTATTGCCCAACATATCCCCGAAAAGTGAGAATCAGGCGCGTATATAAGCCTGATTTCCGGTTGGCCAAAATCACGCCCGTTTTGCATGGCGGCCCACCGTTGCCATCAACCGTTGCGAGATAACTGCCACATGTAAGGGTACAATAAAGCGTGTGTGTTGAATTATGGAGCCGTGCTTGGCATGAGTAAACTGCAGACCGCTAAACCTGATACCACCGAAGAAATGCGCGCCTTGATTGACGCTATGGGGCGGAAGGCCCGTTCGGCAGCGCGGCAGTTGGCCGCCACCGCTGGACGCGTACGGAACGCCGCCCTTTTGGCGATGGCCGACGGTATTGAAGGGGCGGCGGATGATATTCTGGCGGCGAATGCGTTGGATGTTGAGCAGGCACAGCAGGATGAGATCGCCCCGGCGATGATAAGCCGATTGACACTGACGGGCAAAAAGATTGCGTCCATGGCCCAATGTATCCGCGAGGTGGCGGCGCAGGTTGACCCCGTGGGGCAGACTCTGGAGGCGTATGACCGACCGAACGGCCTGCGGGTGGAAAAACGCCGCGTACCGATCGGCGTAGTCGGCATTATTTATGAAAGCCGACCGAACGTCACCACCGATGCCGCAGCTCTGTGCCTCAAGAGCGGGAATGCGGTCATTTTGCGTGGCGGTAGGGAAGTTATCCATACCAATGGCATATTGGCAAAAGTTATTCAAGCGGCGTTAAAGTCTGCCGGGCTGGCACCGGAGGCGGTGCAAATCATCGATAATACGGATCGCAACGCGGTAAAGGCCATGGTGCAGGCGGAAGGGCTTGTAGATTTGATCATACAGCGG
>JAKAYZ010000223.1 GCA_021816165.1 Planctomycetota bacterium
CCGGTCGCGCCGCGATGGCTGGCGGCCTGGGTGGTATCCGTGGCGCAGCATCGTGCCAGCCGAAGTTCTCATCGGCAACGCCAAACTGTAGCTCATACAGACCACTGGCTGGAAGAATCGTTAAGCTTTTCGGGTAATCTGGGTTAACGTGACATACAAACCCAAGGGCGGGACTTGCGTATTCAGCGGATCTCGTCCGCCGAGGTTAGGCGTTGATTCGCCCTTCCCATGGACTGCTCGCGGTAGCATAGAGCTTGCGGGGAATTCTGCCCGCCTCAAAGGCCAAACGGCCCGATTCCGTTGCCAAGCCCATGGCTTTGGCCATTTTCAATGGTTCTTTGGCCCCGGCTATGGCCGTGTTGAGCAGTACGCCGTCGACGCCGAGTTCCATAGCCAGACTAACATCACTGGCTGTTCCCACCCCGGCATCGACAATCACCGGATAATCGGGATTTTTATCCTTGAGTTGTTCAAGAATGATGCGAAGGGCATTCGGGTTCAAGACACCCTGCCCGGAACCGATGGGCGAGCCGGCAGGCATAATCGCGGCAGCCCCTTCGTTTTGCAGGCGTTTACAAAGCATGACATCATCGGAACAGTAGACCAACACGTGAAAACCATCCGCAACCAGAACTTTCAATGCTTCCAACGTGCCCACCGGTTCAGGCAACAAGGTTTTCGTATCACCCAGACATTCCAGCTTGACCCAGTCCGCCCCGCGAAAACCCGAATCAGAGAGCATTTCCCGCCCCAGCCGAGCCACGCGCACCACTTCCTCTGCGGTGAAGCAGCCTGCCGTGTTGGGCAATAAGATGTACCTTTTCGGGTCGATCAGGTCCAGAATATTGCGGCCGGAGGTTTTGTCCACCAGGCGTTCCCGCCGGACCGCCACCGTCACGCAGTTGGACCCACTGGCGGCATGACAGTCGCGCATCAATTCCAGCGATGCATATTTGCCCGTACCCACAATAAGCCGGGAGTTTAAAGTGTAAGATCCAATTTTTAATGCACTCTGATTCATCGTAAGATTCCACCACGTCACCCCTGTGGGCCTGTCAGGCACTGGCGTTTACCCACCGCCCACAAACGTGACAATTTCAATCTGATCACCGGCCGCCAGCCGAGTGGAGGAAAACTGCTTCCGGGCCACAATTTCACGGTTGCGTTCCACGGCAACACGCACCGGCTTGATTTGGAATTGATCCAATAGTTCCTGTACTGACGCGCCGTCGGCAACCTGCTTGATTTCGCCATTAATCACGACTTCCATAAATTTTATTTTACCAAAAAACAGGGGATAAACCATCGGCCGCTTGAACGCCTTTCACCCTATTCATATGATAGCCTGAACTGTGCTGGCTGGCAGACATGATAACGCTGCGATGAACTGCGGCACTTCTATGGAGGGCCTATGACCATGATTGAAAGCGTCCTGAGTTCCGCCGACCGGCCGCAGCGCATTACGCTTACCGGTAGCGCTGGGGCCATTGGACGAACCGTGGGGCCAGCCCTGCGGGAGCGCGGGCACTTTGTCCGTGGCTTTGATTGCCAAGACAGTCTCCATCTTAGCGAATCCGTGGTGGGGAACCTGCTAGATGTTTCGGCCGTAGCCAGGTGCGTCGCCGACGCGGATACCGTCATTCACCTGGCGGCCACACCGGATGTGGATGATTTTGTGACCAAGTTGGTGCCCAATAACATCATAGGTACGTATCACCTGCTGGAGCAATCCCTGGCTGCGGGCGTGAAACGCGTGCTGCTGGCCAGCACCTTCCGTGTGGTTGGTGGAAGTGTAAAAGAAGGTGCCCTGGCCACGGCCACCACACCACCGGTGCCGCGGGATTATTACGCCCTGACCAAGGTATGTGCCGAACAACTGGGCAACATGGCGGCGGCCCGTGGTTTGCAGGTAATTGCCGCCCGACTGGGCTGGCTGCCCCGCACCGCCAGGGAAGCCCAGGCAATGGCACAAACGCGCTCGCGCCAAGCCATATATCTGAGTCACAACGACTGCCGCAACTTTTTTATCCGTGGCGTGGAAAGTGTGTGGCCGGTCCAAACCGCCACGGCGTTCGAGATCGTGTACGTATTTTCCGGCGATAGCGAGTGCCGGTACGACCCCGGCCCCGCCAAAGCCCTGCTTAACTACCAAGGGAAGGATGTGTTTCCAGACGGCCTGGATTTTCCATTCACTCCCTGTACGGACCGAGCGGGTTAAGCTTCCGCCTGGCGTTTGGCCTGCTCGGCGGCCTCCTCCACCGCGCCGACGTACATAAATGCGCCTTCGGGCAGATGGTCCCATTTGCCCTCGGCAATTTCGCGGCAACTGCGGATAGTTTCGGAAAGTTTGACGTTTGATCCGCTCTTGCCGGTGAACACTTCAGCAACAAAAAAGGGTTGCGAAAAAAAGCGTTCCAGTTTTCTGGCCCGGCTGACGGTGATTTTATCTTCCTCGCTGAGTTCATCGACGCCCAGAATCGCAATGATATCCTGCAGGTCTTTATGGCGCTGCAGCACCCGTTTGACCATCTGGGCCACGGTATAGTGCTCTTCGCCGAGGTAGTTCTGGTCCATGATGCGGCTGGAGCTTTCCAGCGGATCTACCGTGGGATAAATACCCTTTTCGGCAATGCCGCGGCTCAGCACCGTAAAAGCGTCCAAGTGGGTGAAGGCTGCCGCCGGAGCAGGATCGGTTAAGTCGTCCGCGGGCACGTAAATGGCCTGCACGGAAGTAACAGCTCCCTTGGTCGTGGAGGTAATGCGTTCCTGCAGTTCGCCCATTTCCGTACCCAGTGTGGGCTGATAGCCCACTGCCGATGGCATACGGCCCAGCAAAGCGGAAACCTCGGAACCCGCCTGGGTAAAGCGGAAGATGTTGTCGATAAACAGCAGCACGTCCGAACCGGTTTCATCACGGAAATACTCGGCCATGGTGAGCGCTGAAAGAGCCACACGGAAACGGGCCCCGGGTGGTTCATTCATCTGGCCAAAAACCATCACAGTTTGATCCATGACGCTTTTGCCGGTATCGCCGATTTTGGCTTCCTGCATTTCCAGCCACAAGTCGTTGCCTTCACGGGTTCTTTCACCCACGCCGGCAAAACAGGAATAACCGCTGTGGAAACGGGCCAGACGAGCGATAAGTTCCTGAATGATGACCGTTTTGCCAACGCCCGCACCGCCGAACAGGCCGGTTTTTCCACCGCGGACATACGGGGCCAGCAGATCAATCACTTTGATGCCCGTTTCAAAAATCTTGGTTTTCGGTTCCAGATCTTGAAATTCCGGCGGCAATTGATGGATGCTGCGACGATTTTTCACCACCACCGGGCCACGTTTGTCGATGGGATCGCCGAGGAGATTAAATACCCGGCCCAGCGTTTCAGTGCCCACCGGCACTGTCACCGGCAACCCGGTATCCACCACCTCCATGCCGCGCACCAACCCATCTGTGGTGCCCAAGGCGATGGCCCGCACCCGTCCGCCGCCCAGCAACTGCTGAACTTCACCGGTAAGATGGACCGATACGCCCTTTTCACCACCATCGTGTTCAATACGAATAGCATTGAAGATATTAGGAAGTTTATCTTCCGGAAAGATGGCATCGAAAGTCGAGCCGATCACCTGGGAAATCACACCTGTTGCTGCCATACTGTACTCCAGATTTCTAAAGCCAATTTCCTGTCCTGCGGTACCCGGGAAAACATTTTTCCGCAGCCACGCTTGAACCGCCTCACACCCCAACCGGCCTTATAGCCGGCCCAGCGGGCGGAATTTACTTCAGCGCCTCCACGCCACCCATCAGTTCCGATAGCTCACTGGTAATCTGCGATTGCCGGGCGCGGTTGTATTCGCTGGTCAGTTGTCTGTTCATGGATTCCGCATTTTCCGTGGCTGCGGACATCGCCATCATGCGTGAAATCTGCTCCGAAACGGCCGCATCCACAAAGGCCTGAAACACTGCGGCGCGCACCATCGTCGGTACCAATTCCAGCAACAATTCTCCCGCCTCGGGGGAATATTCACTGCAGGCCCGACCTTTCGTGGAGGCGGGCGGATCCTGTGCTTTGGCCAAAGTCTGCACACCGGTCAACGGCAGCACATCAATATTTACTGGCCGTTGCTGGCCCAAGCTCACGAATCGCATGTATATAATTTTTATTGCGTCAATTTTCTGAGCTGCGTAATCATCCATCAGGCGCTGGGCGACCGGAATAATTTCTTCAAAACGGGCGTTATCGCTGATGGTGGTGTACGCGGCTTGTACCTGGCGCCGGGCAAAGCGAAAATAGGCTGCACCCTTACGCCCCGCCACATGAATATCCACCGCCCCACCGGCCTGCTCGATCTGCCGAATGTTCTGCATTGCCAGACGCAAAATCTGGCCGTTATATCCACCCGCCAATCCCCGATTACTGGTGACCACCAATATACTCACGCGCCGGCACGGCATACGGCTGACCAGCAGCGGATGGCGGGAAATTTCCACCGAGCCATGGGCGCCCAAAAAGGTGCTTTGCACCATATCATTTAACTTTTCCAGATACGGACGGGTGCCCTTGGCGCGTTTGAGCGCACGCTGAAAGCGGGCGGTGGCCACCATCTGCATCACCTTGGTGATTTTATGGATGTTACGTACCGCTTTGCGGCGTTTAACAATTTCTCTGGCGTTGGACATCGTTTACCTGCTTTATTGCCGTTACCGGCCGGGTCTGGCTAGCGGACGGAGCAAAGGCATCTTCTTATTCCTGCGCTGCCCGTGGCGGGTGCTTTACTACTTGATCGACCGGCATGGCATCCAAGCCTTCCAGCTTCTTTTTCACCAGCGGCGTGACATTGGAAAAGTTCTTGATGAACTCCACCAGCTTAGCCTCAATTTCCGGGGTCAATTCACGCTTCTGCATCAATTCTTTGCGGAGATCTGCTCCGGAGTTAGCCCAATACTCCAGAAAATCCTGTTCCCACCGCCCTACATCACGTACCGCAACGGCATCCAGATAGCCTTGCGTGGCGGCGTAAATCACGGCAATTTGATCAACCACATCCATGGGGCGATACTGCGGCTGCTTGAGAATTTCCACCATGCGCATGCCGCGGTCCAATTGCTTCTGCGTGGCCTGATCCAAATCTGTACCGATCTGGGTGAAAGCCTCCAACGCCCGGTACGCGGCCAAATCCAGCCGCAACGAAGCCGCCACCTTCTTGTGCTTCATCGCCTTAACCTGTGCGGCCCCGCCGACGCGGCTTACGGAAATACCCACGTTGACGGCAGGCCTCACACCGGCGTAGAAGAGATCCGGTTCCAGATAAATCTGGCCATCCGTAATACTGATCACATTGGTCGGAATATAAGCGGATAC